>DTZW01000132.1:15032-31545 GCA_012961165.1 Gammaproteobacteria bacterium
CCCTAATGAATCACGGTATCGAGGTGAAGTGTTTGAGTTACTTTGTTAGCTAAGTAAATGTATGCTTGCGTAATTCAATCCGGGTCGAGAAAATGCGCGAGAACTGGCAAAGAACCTTTGTTTCGATGACGTCTTCGACGGCGCCGCGTAACGGCGCAGGTTATTATCCCTGCCAGGGTCTTTACTATGAGCCTGTGGGTGGCGGCGCGAAAACTGCGCTGATTGCGACGCACTACAATGTTGACTTTAGTGAGCACTATCTCGGCGAATACATGGCAGCAAGAGGCTACGGTTTTCTGGGTTGGAATACGCGCTTTCGTGGCAATGAAGGTTTCTTTTTACTGGAACATGCGCTGATTGATATCGGTGAAGGTGTTCGCTGGCTACGAGAGTCAGCCGGGGTTGAGAATGTCGTTATTCTAGGTAACTCCGGCGGTGGCTCTCTTATGGCTGCCTATCAGTCTCAAGCGAAGGGTGTAACGATGACGCCGACACCGGGGCTATCCTTGCCGGATGCATTAAGCGATATCACGCCCGCCGAGCTATACATTTCTCTTTGTGCACATGGCGGCAGACCAGAGGTACTGACCGCATGGTTTGATCCATCAATCACTGATGAAAAAGATCCTTCCAGTGTTGATCCTTCTCTCAATATGTACGACGAAGCAAATGGCCCGCCGTATTCCGAGGAATTTATTCAGAGGTTCCGGGCTGGGCAGGTTGCGAGGAACCATCGTATTACTGCCTGGTGTCATGAGGAGTTGAAACGACTTGAGACCAAGGGTATGACAGATCGCGCATTTAATGTGTATCGAACCTGGGCAGACCTCAGGCTGATGGATCCTGCGATTGATCCATCTGAACGAAGAGAAAGATGGTGTTATGCCGGTGATCCAAAAACGGCTAACTTTGCTCCCCGTGGCATCGGTTTGACTAATACACTTCGCACCTGGCTATCCATGTGGAGCCTTGAAGAGTCTCACTGTCAGGGAGAACCACATCTGAAAAGAATTGATGAACCGGCACTGGTGATCCAAAGTACGGGTGATACGGGTGTTTTCCCGAGCGATGCCCAGGGGATCTACGATGTCCTGGCCTCCACTGATAAAGAGTTGCATATGATGACGGGTGATCACTACCTTGAAACACCTCACGAGACGCGCGATGTGGTCGCTGATATGATTGTCGATTGGCTGCGCAAGCATGATGCTTAAGAGGACGAACGGCTAATGGGAAAGGACAAGACATCTTTTTATCTCGATCCGCTTCACAGTGTTGGTTATCTGTCACGGATCAACTTTCGCGCTTTCTCTAAAGCGCTGGAAAATCTGACCGAACCTCACGGGGTTACCGCCGGGCAATGGCGAATTCTACGTGTTCTATGGGAAGAGGATGGAATAACCCAAAGAGAGATCAGCGACCGGGTCGGCATCACTGAGGCAACCGCCGTCAAAGGTCTTGCCGGGCTGGAAACAGCGGAGCTGATCACGCGTGAGGTGGACGAATCTGATAGGCGAAAAATGATTACTCGACTGACAACCAGAGCCAAATGCCTGAAAAAGAAACTGATACCGTTTGTCGTGGATGTCAACGAACGCGCGCTCAAAGGTATTAGCCGAAAAGATGTCGACATAGCACGCCGCGTGCTCGCTCAGACTTACCTAAACCTCACTGAGAATTGAACATGTAAGACCTTCCATTGATGCCCACAAGTCTTGTTAGCAGTCACGCACAGTCTAATTGGCTGATAGACAAGACTAGATTAGGCCAGCGTCTGCCGCCTCGAGTCGTTTTGCATGATTTGTGGAAGGTTCAGCCCAGTGAGCTTGAAGAAGCACAGAATGATGCGTTGATCATCGCGCTGGATGATCAACGCAGAGCCAGGGTCGATATTGTCACCGATGGGGAAATGCGCAGGGAAAGTTATTCCAACCGTTTTGCCAATGCCGTAAATGGGATTGATATCGATAACCCGGGTGAAGCCATAGATCGCACTGGCGCCGCGGTGCCTGTTGGGTCACCTGAGTTGGTCGCATCGCGAATTGAAGAAGCGCTGAAATACATATCTCCAGAGCGACTGGTCGTCGCTCCGGATTGTGGCATGAAATATCTGTCCCGAGACGTGGTCTTTGCCAGGCTCAGCAATATGGTGGCGGGAAGAAACCTGGTCGCAGGTTAATCCTTATCCTGCCAAGCAGAGCCTGCCCAGTCTGATGTCTCACCTTCACCAGGGACCGGAACTTCTCGAATCCGTTCAGGGACATCATCATATTCCAGCTTCAGGGCACGGCAACAAACCGCGTGCATGTTGTAACCCATGACGTGGTAGGTCAGTTCCAGAATGTCCTCATCTGAGAAATGACTATGCAGTGCATCAAACAATTCATCTGAGGCGCGGCCGTTGTCGTAAATGAGGGCATCTGTCCAGGCCAGGATAGCCCGTTCCCTGGCATTGAAGAGGTCGGATACCTGCCAGTGGGGAATAGCGGCGATCTGTTCGTCAGGAATGCCGTGGCGTCTCGCGGCCTTACAATGCTGGGAAAACACAAACTGACTGCCTGCGGCATAGCCAGCTCTGGTAATCCCAAGTTCCCTGGCTTTGCTATCAAGCTGGCTGACACTTTCGCTGGCGAACATGCCAAACATACCGAAATGGCTGGTGGCATGATCGAAAATGTAGGGCACCAGACCGAACACAGTCCACCAGTTACCCGGTGTGCCTGTCGCGGTTCCTGGGTCTGTTACGGGGTCTCTGTCACCGAAAAGAGCATCGTAGTATTTCTTTACATTGTCAGGTGCATCGTCTCGTGAAACCTGTCTTAGTCTTGGCATGAGGTCTTCTCTCTTGAAAGTGACCTACTGCAATACTAGAAAAACCCTTAGCTGTCAAAGGAATTGACATATTACTCGACTGCAGTCATTCTGAACCACAGCGAATTCGCCCCCTAACTGTCATTCTGAACAGCAGTGAAGAATCTCGCCGAGATTTTTCAGCCTTTGGCTTCAGGATGACTACTGGAAAAGAGAGGAGAAACCTTATGGGAACTAACGAAAAATTCGAATTCAGAGGCATTAACCACCTGGCGCTTGTCTGCCGTGATATGAAAGTTACTGTGGACTTTTATACGGAAGTTTTAGGGATGCCGCTCACTAAAACGGTAGTGCTACCGGGTGGCCTGGGTCAGCACTTTTTCTTTGATTGTGGTGGCAATGACCAACTGGCGTTTTTTTGGTTTGAAGGTGCCTCTGAGTCTCAGCCTGGCATTACTCATGCGGCCGCCCTTGCCGGAGCAGGGGATATAACATCTGCTCACGCCTCCATGAATCATGTGGCATTCGATGTGCCGCTTGAAAAGATGGATGAGTACAAAAAGAAACTGGAAGAAGCGGGGATCGAATGTACCGATACGTACCATGACGACTCCGAAATGGGGGTCAGTCAGGAGCTTAATGAAACCACCTTCGTCCGATCCATTTACTTTAAGGATCCGGACGGAATATTACTTGAATTTGCTTCATGGACTCGCGAATTAACCGAAGGCGATGTTAATACTGAACCAATGAGTGTTGCGGTTTAAGACAAGCGATAGATTCACTTTCCAGTGATACAATCAACTGAAACGAGCGCTCCAGCGAGTCTGACTTATGCCTGGTATGTGGTCGCAGTCCTGCTGACCGCACAGGCATTTTCGTTTCTTGATCGAATGATTATGGGGCTGTTGGTAGGCCCGATTCGCGAGAGTTTTCAGATTTCGGACACCCAGTACAGCCTTCTGGCCGGGCTTGCATTTTCGCTTTTTTACGCGATCATGGGGCTGCCTCTGGCAAGAATTGCTGACAGGGGCAGTCGTCGGAATCTGATCGTCGCGGGTATCGCTGTCTGGAGTTTTATGACCGCTGCCTGCGGTCTGGCGAAAGGCTACTGGTCATTGTTTGTCGCTCGAGTTGGCGTGGGTATTGGGGAAGCGACCCTTGGCCCTGCAGCCTACTCGATGATTGCAGACTACTTTCCGAAGAGCATCCTTGGCAGAGCGCTGTCTGTCTACATGATCGGAGTCACTCTCGGTTCCGGCTTCGCCTATATGCTGGGTGGGGCGGTGGTCGGCTATGTCGAAGACATGGGCACGATCATGTTGCCCGTGGTAGGTGAAATAGAGGGCTGGCAGCTTACCTTCTTTGTGGTCGGCATTCCGGGGCTGCTGGTATCGCTGCTGATGCTAACGACAGTGCGGGAACCCGCCAGGACCGGCATCGTCACACCTGAGGCCGTGCCTGTCAGCGAAGTTGCTGACTATTTGTGGCAGCGACGACAGGCATATGGCGGCCACATACTCGGTATCTCCATATTTATCATGGTCGTATATGCGCTCAATCTCTGGGGCCCTACCTACTTCATCCGCACCTTTGGTTACACACGCCCGGAAGCCGGTTGGGTGTTCGGACTGGTTATGATTGGTGCCGGTACTGCGGGTTTACTGTTGGCTGGAACGCTGTCTGATCGCCTCGTCTCGAAAGGTATTCATGATGCCTATGTTAAAATCATCCTTTTCAGCATGGTCGCGATGATCCCGTCTGCTGGCGCATTAGCCTTTCTGGAGAGCGATCTTCTAGCCATTGTCTTCATGTCTCTGGCCGTGTTCTTCTCCGCATTCCAGGGCGGGGTCGCCGGCGGGACGCTGCAATTGATGACTCCGAATCGAATGAGAGGTCAGGTGATGGCGGTTTATGGCCTTTCTTCCAACCTGATTGGCCTTGGCCTGGGGCCAACTGTAATCGCAATGACGACCGATTACGTCTTTGGCTATGATGAGGCCATAGGCAAGTCTATTGCACTTTGTGCTGTGATTTTGTGCCCTATCGGCGCGCTGATTCTGTGGCGTAGTCTACCGGCTATCGGTAAGCAGTTGGCCGAGCAACGAGAGGCAGAAGGCGGTTAGCGATGTTTAGGCGGCGAGAACATAACGGCACGTAGTTTGTTGTCCCAGGCGAAACTTGATAGTTTTAAAGTCCAGATAACCAGCCAGTGCTGCAATGTCCGATATCAATCCCATGGATGATCCCGTGGTTCCCACCACACTCGAGGATGCCTTCCGGTCTAAACGTATCAGTCCGAGAAGAAAGTCATTTGTTATGGTGAACATCATTCCATGAGTTTTGGCGCAAAGGAAACCAGTATTGTCTGAAAATAAACCACAACGAACTCATCGCTATTTCTGGCCCGCCATATTCATGTTGGTATTTCTTTGCGTTCCCTATCTGTTTATGGGCAGCAGCGATCCTCGCTATTTTGGTCTGCCGGCCTGGTTCTATGTCACGCTGATCGCGACGATCCTCATTACCGGTCTCTCGATTCATAAGATCTGGAGGCACTGGGATTGACCAGTGAACTGCAACTCGGCATCGAATCGGTTGTTGTGCTGTCGCTCTATCTCGCGCTCACCATTCTGATTGGCTTTGTCGCCAATAGCCGAAGCCGTAGTCATTCCCCCAATGATTATTTTCTGGGTGGCAAGACCACCGGGGCGCTACTGCTGTTTTTCACCATGCAGGCGACGCAATACAGTGGCAATGCCTTCTTTGGATTTACCGGCATGGCATATCGCAGCGGATTGATCTGGATTCTGGCGATCCCTTTGATCGGGCTGATCATCACGGCCCAGCTTTCCTATGCACCTAGACTCTATCGCCTGTCGCACAGATTTCAATATCTGACGCCCGGTGACTTCTACGCTCATCGGTACCAGTCAAAGGCGCTCAGGCTGATTGTTGCGGCCCTGACGATCGTTTCCATGTTTCCCTATTTGATGATTCAGGCGGAGGCGACAGGGCACGCGGTTGAAACGTTGAGTTCAGGCGCACTGCCGTTCTGGTCCGGTGTGGTGGGTATATCTGTCGTTATGGCCATTTATATCTCGGTTGGCGGCTGGCAAGGCGTGATCTGGACGGATGCGCTACAGGGCGTGTTGCTGACAATTGCCATGCTGGCAGCAACCTGGACAGGCCTTCAGATGGCGGGCGGCTTACCCCATGTTCTGGAGTATCTTTCAGAGACGAAACCGTCGATGCTGCAGGCTCCGGCTGACGTTGAATCGATGACATCGCAATGGTTGTCACTGCTCATTGTTTCGGCGATTGGTTTTGCCATGTATCCCCATGCGATTCAGCGGATCTACGCCGCGAAAGATGAAACTTCACTGAAACGCAGCTTTACGATGATGTTGCTGGTGCCGTTCGTATTGGGCGGTTGCACGCTGCTGATTGGACTCACGGGTCTAACACTCTACCCGGATCTTTCGATTGCGGAATCAGACCGGGTGTTCGGATATCTATTGGCTCGACTGGCAAGTGAACATCACACACTGGTTCTATTTGTACTGTGCGGGCTGCTGGCAGCGATCATGTCGACGGCCTCTTCTGTCGTCCTGACGCTGTCTTCAATATTCACACGGGATATTTATCAGGCGGCCATAAGAAAGGATGCCAGTCAGCGCGAGCTGACGATGGTCGGCAGGGTGTTCACGGTAGTCATACTGTTTGTGGTCGTGCTGCTGTCACTGAATTCCTCTCTGACCCTGTGGCGCTTAACAGAGATTAAGATTGAATTCCTGATGCAGCTGTTTCCGCCGCTCATTCTTGGGCTTTACTGGCAGCGAATGGAGCGGGTCTCAGCTTTGGCGGGTCTGCTGACGGGGTCCTTGGTAGTGGCGGCGATGATACTATCGGGGTTTCCCCGATGGTGGCTGTTTCAGGCAGGTCTGTATGGCTTCTTCGTTAACCTGGCGGTCTGTTTGCTGTTACCCAGGTTGCTAAGTGCATCAAAAGAGGAAGTGGCCAGCACGGCGGAAATATTTCAGGTGCTCCGTCAGACTTGAAGACGGATCCCTAATCCAGTTCCGGGCGCAGTAACTCAAAGGTTTTGTCGACGCTGGAATAGTCGTGGTAGCCGAGTCTGGCTACCTGTGCCAGTGCCAGTGTGTCAATCTTGCCCTCGACAATCAGGGCATCGTCGATATGAATGCCGATAACCTCACCAATGACAAGATGGCTCTGTCTGCCGCCATCACGGCTGGGCAGGGAATGAATTGCATACACCGCACATTCAAGTACGGCTTTGGCCTCAGCGACATAGGGAGGTCTGATGAGTTGGGATGATCCTGTGGTCAGATTGGCCTCTGAAAATTCACTGAGTTCAGCGGCGTAGTCAGCAGAACTTTGATTCATCTGTTCAGCCAGGCCCAGGGAGACAATGCTGCAGGTAAATTCCGGCACCTCTCGCAGATTGGCTAAGGTATCTTTCGACAGGCCTGCCGAATCTTTTGAGTTAGGCGCAAAGGCGACAACGGGCGGGTCTGCAGCAAAGGCGTTGAAGTAAGAGTAAGGCGCAAGATTAACAGTGCCATCACCAGCTTGAGTCCCGATCCAACCGATAGGCCTCGGGGCCACCAATGCATTGAATGGATTGTGTTTCAGCGGCGCCGGTTTCAGATCTACTCGAGGGTCATAGAACATCAGGTCACCCGGCGAATTTTTTAAGGTTTGTGGTGAATCCCTGGTGTGCACCAAGGATCTTGCCAGGTTTAGCAAGATCTTCCTGCCAGAGCAGTGATTCCATATAGATGTTCAAAGGTTGGTCCTGGACCGTCAGTTCGTAAACCGGGTCACCGTCATCTGAAGCGTGATTGTGGACCGCCCAGCCTGGCGCAGACACCATGAGGTCACCTGCCTTCCAGTTGTATCTTTTGCCTTCAACGCGACTGTATCCAGAACCCTTAAAGTAGTAGTTGATTGCGGAGGATACGTGACGGTGCGGCCTATCGGTTATGCCTGGTGGCCGTATCGTTATCGTCGCGAAGAAGTTGGGTGTCGTGCCGTTGAAGCGTTGGGTCAGAGGGTTAAACAGCAGATAAAGGCGTCTGCCGACATAACTGCTGTCCAGTTCTCCGAGTTCGTCCAGATTTGCCTTTACGGTTTGCCAGGGCCAGTGCAGGGTATTTGATTCCACTGAAGGGGGATTGATCAGGGTCTCATAGGGCATAAGTGAGGCACCGTCATCGCCGATCTGCTTGACCGGTGGCGTGATGCCAGCCTTAGGCTCAGGGTCTGTGTTTGCACCCTTGACGCTTGATTCGAGCGGCGGATCTTCATCTATCAGATGTACCCGCATCATCTCCAGAAGCGCTGCATTGGAATAGGTCAGTCGCGCGTGCAGCTTTGATGAATTGTTATGGTGACGATAAATCACATAGGAGGGATGATTCCAGACATCGTATCTGGAATAAGCGATGGAGCGGTCGTCAACGACCACTTCGCCTTCACCCAGAATACAGAAGTTAACCTGGGTGGAATTGTGTCGAATAGGCGTGGTTTCCTCGCCTGGCTTTAACACTTCAAGCGTTACCTGGACGCCAGGCGTCAGCCCACGCCCCGGATTTGGTGCGCTTGGGTGGGTAAACATGACCTGCCGCCTGCCGTTGGCGGGCCTTGGCAGGTCGGCCAGTCGCTCTATTTCCTGATTGATCATCTCGCCGGTGATAGTGACGGGCGGCCAGTCATTGGCGGGGTTCAATTGAGAAATTGGACCGCTGGATAGTGCCTCGCCGGTTCTGTCTACAAGTAGCGGTTGTGGGTCTGACCTATTGTTCATTTTTCAGCGCAGCAATTTACCTAGATTACTAAGTATTCTACACTAGCAAACCACTGGACGACCATTTTTGGATACAGGCTTCATAGGAGCGACATGGGAGAAATTTCCAGCATCGACTGGCCAGCAGGAGATTTCACGCGAGTACCTTACCGGTTGTATACGGACGCTGACGTTTTCGAACGGGAAATGGCGCGAATCTTTCATGGCAGCACCTGGGCGTATGTGGGGCTGGAGTCTGAGTTGCCTGAAACCTGGGACTATTTGACGACTCAGATTGGCAATCGTTCTGTTGTGGTCACCCGGGATGACAAAGGTGAACTGCACGCTTTTGCAAACAGGTGTGCTCATCGAGGGGTCAAGGTCTGTCGTCAGCAACGGGGTAAGTCCCGATTTTTCATTTGCCCGTATCATCAATGGTCCTATGACGCGCAGGGTCGCCTTCGCGGCGTACCCTTTATCAAGGGCGTTGGAGGCAACGGCGGGATGCCCGAAGACTTCAGTCAGGATGACCACGCGCTGCCGCGACTTAAGATTGCGGCACGTAACGGCGTGATTTTTGCCAGCTTTTCAGCGGATGTTGAAGACCTGGAAGCCTATCTGGGTGAAACCAACCTGCAGTACTTTGACCGCGTCTTTGATGGCCGGGGACTCAAGGTGTTGGGTTACTCACGTCAGCTGATCCCAGGCAACTGGAAATTGATGTTTGAAAACATCAAGGACCCTTATCACGCTTCGCTGCTACATGTTTTCCTGGTGACATTCGGATTGTTTCGTGCGGACCAGGAATCTCGGGTGGCGATGGATGACACCGGGCGGCATGCATTACTGATCTCTCGAAAAGGCGAACAGAAAGCCAGCGATTCGATCTCAGATATCAAAAACCTGAAAGAAGACTTTGTTCTGGCTGATCCAAGATTGCTGGACCCGGTGAAAGAATTTCCTGACGATGCGACAGTGGTGATGCAGACGATCTGGCCGAACTTGATTGTTCAGCAGCAATCCAACACGCTGGCGCTTCGACAGATTCGGCCCAGAAACGCCGGTTCATTTGAGCTGCACTGGACATTTTTTGGTTATGAGGACGATTCTGAAGAAATGCAGACTCGAAGGCTGCGTCAGGCGAACCTGATGAGTTCTGCCGGGTTCGTTTCTGCCGATGACAGTGAGGTCATCAAACTGGCTCAGGATGGCGTCAGACAGTACGCAGACGATTCCGGCATGCTGTTGCTCGACGGTAGAGGCACGGAAGATACGCCTCACATGGTCACTGAAGTTGCTCTTAGAGCCTTCTATAAGCATTATCGCAAGGTGATGGACTTATGAACTTCGAGAGCTGGATTGCGCTACAGAAGCTCTACAACGACTATGCCTCGTCTCTGGATGACGGGCCGTTAAGTGACTGGACTGAGTTTTTTACCGAAGAGTGCCTGTACCTGATTCAGCCCCGGGATAACTACGACGCCGGGTTGCCCATGGCAGTAGTGAGGTGTGAGAGTCGGGGCATGTTGCAGGATAGGGTAACCGCTGTGCAGGAAACCATCATGTTCGAGCCGAGGTATCTGCGTCATCACATTACTAATATAGAGGCTGACGATGCGAGCAGTGATGAGTTTCAGGCACGCGCAAACTACTCGGTGATTGAAGTACTGAACGACGATTTACCGCGTATCTTGAGTGCAGGCAGGTATTTGGATACGATTGTTCTTGAAGACGGTCTTTTACGATTCAAGGAAAAACGGGTCATTTATGACTCGGTGCTAGTGCCGAATTCGCTGATCTATCCACTGTGATCCTGTCAAAGAATACGACAAACCTGGTCTGTTCTTCTGATTCAATACTTGAGACTCAATGAAACAGCCTGGCAAGTCCCTTAGAAAGTCTCAATTGGTGCTTCTCGGGCTTCCAGAATTCGCTATGTACCTCGCCGTTATTCCGGTCGCTTTGTACATCCCGTTCTTTTATTCCCGGGATTTGGGCCTCAGCATCACGGAAATAGGATTAATACTGATGGTGGCAAGGGTCAGCGATGTTTTCACCGATCCCCTCATCGGTGCGCTGAGCGATCGTACCAAAACCCGGTGGGGGAGGCGCAAGCCCTGGATGGTTGCTGGTACCCCGCTAATGATGATTTCGGCATTTCAATTATTCTCTCCATCCGGAGAGGTTTCCAATATCTATTTATTAGGTTGGTCAATGTTGCTGTGGTTCGGTTGGACCATGATCAACATTCCTTACTATGCCTGGGGCGCCGAAATATCAGACGACTTTCATGAACGTACTCGAATCACTGGCTGGCGCCAGGCCTTTGGTTTCGCAGGTAATATCAGTGTCTTGTTGATACCTGTCGCTTGCGCTCAGTTGTTCGGGTACGGCGGCGTAGCAAAAGAAGCGCTGATGATTATCGGCGCGATGACGCTGGTTTTGTTACCCCTGCTGGTGGGATTGACGGTAGCGAACCTCCCGGAGCGAAAAATTCTTCAACCGAACTCCCAGCCCATTCTGCGTAATTTGCGTGTCATGGCGAGTAATGGCTCGTTTCTGGTGCTGTTTTTTGGTTTTACCCTGATGTCACTTGGAACGACGGTGATCGCGACCTTGTTCATGCTGTTCACAACCTTTGCAATGGAACTGGAGGAGCACGCGCAACCCATACTGCTTGCCTATTTCGCGGTCAATATCATCGGCTTACCTTTCTGGGTCTGGTTATCGCGGAAGATCGGCAAGCGAGAGGCATGGATGACTGGTACCTTGTTAATGACGATCTCCACACCTGCATACTTGCTGCTTTCGCCCGGAGATCTGATGTCATTTGTTCTGATCACCGTGGTGATTGGTTTTGCTGGCGGTAATTTTTTGGCACTTTCGATGTCTATGAAAGCTGACGTTATTGATATTGCATCCCGTCGCCGAGGCGAAAATCTTGCTGGTGCCTACATGGCCGTCTGGTCTCTGGGTTCAAAGATGACGCAGGCCCTGGCAGTTGGTATCTCGCTACCGCTGCTTGGCTGGTTTGGCTTTGATCCGAGAGTAGACAATGATCCAGAGGCAATAAACGCGTTGCGTGGTGCTATCGCCCTTCTACCGCCGGCGCTTTATGTGATCGCGATTCTGACTATTTTCAAATATCCAGTTAGCCAACAGAGACTCGATAGATTGCGTGCGGCATTTGACCGACGTGACAAGCGGTATTTGGATAAAACAGGTTTAGTGACTGAATCGAATGCGTTATAAAGTTTGTTTGAGCGCACGAGCCCGGTGACCACCATCTGGATGACCACCGGTTCGCTAGCCTGGCTAAGCAGTCTACTTCTGGAAAGAGACCGTTAAGCCGTAAGTCCTGGGTAAGCCCCAAAAATGCTGGTTGAAGAATTGTGCTGTGGGTGTCAGCCCTGCTGTGTACTCTTTGTCGGAACAGTTCTTACACCATGCCTGAAGGCGCCAGTGGTCGTCCTTGCTGGTCCAGCCCGCACTGGCGTCTAACAGCCAGAAGTCACCGGTTTCTGCCTTGGGGTGATTGAATACACCATCAGAAAAATAGTCGCTTTCATAGCTGCCCGACCCGCGAACAAAAAAGCCGCCAATATCAGTCGGCCATTCATATTGGGCAGAAAGATAGATCTGCCTTTCTGGTGCCCGACTCAATTCAAGATCCGTATGGTCTTCATCGATCAGAAAGGTTCCGTCTGGCAGCGGTACAATCAGGCCGCAACTGGAGCTTGGATTAACCGTAGCTGAAGGACCATTCAGGTCAGCGCAGAATTCATCATACTCAGCATCGAGCAGGCCAAGTGCACCATGTAGGGTTAGCCCGTCTATGGGTACCGCTGTGACTTCAAGCTCTAATCCAATAGTTGTGGCCTCACCGATATTCTGGGAGGCTGTTTCCTGCCCGGTTGGGTTGTTTGGTGACGGAAAGAAAACTTCAAATGCCAGTTGATCATAGCTGGTGTGGAAAGCCGTCGCGTTGACCCGTAATCGCCCATTCATCAAGTCACTCTTGACCCCTATCTCCCAGGACTCAGAGGTTTCATCCTCGGTAGGCCCGACGGTTTGGGCAGAAGATGCCCTCGCGCCGAATTCACCTGCCTTGAATCCTTCGGCAAAGGTCACGAAAGCCATGGTGTTATCGTTGATGTGGTAGTCAAGGCCGAACTTCGTCGTGGTGCGGCTGCTGTTCAGGTCGCCGAATATCGTTTTGGGTAAAGCCGCCATTTCGCTGAGTCGGGGGCGTGTACCTGGATCTTTTGAGTTTATTCTGGTTCCCCACAAGGTGCCAGGGTTGCGCTCATAGTCTTTTTGTTCATCGGTGTAACGCACGCCGAGGGTTAAGTTCAGATCGTCGTTGATAGCATAAATGATCTGACCGAAGATCGCGTTGCTGTCTCCTTCCTGGTGAGAGTAATCAGCTGATGATGGATTTCCCAGTGTGGGGAATGACTGTGTGATCTCGTGTTCCTGTTCAAAATAGAAAAGGCCCAATACAACTTCAAGGTCCTGCAGCATCCCGTCTTTGCCTGAAAAGTCCGAATGCAGCCTTAACTCCTGGCTGAACTGATCGTGGACCTGGTCCCTGAACGTTGGGAAAAAGGGCAATTCAGTCTGGTCGAAGTCAGCCGCAGCGAAATCATCAGTCTCCATCCAACCGGTGATCGAGGTCAGCGTATAGTCTCCCAGGTCCCAGTTCATGATCAATGTTGCGCCCTTCTGATCGGTGTTGTAGAAGTCGAGAGCATCGCGGCCTGTTGTGAATGGACCATCGTCAGGCTCTCCTGCCCAGAAAAAAGGTGCTCCGCCGAAGAACAGGTTGATCAACTGACCAGGGTCGGAATCATCATCGCCTCCTGGTGCATCACTGCGTTCCTTTAACCAGGTAGCAATAAGTGTCAGGTCAAAATCATCGGTCGGGGTCCATAGTATTGAGCCTCGAACTGTATCGACGTCTTCACCATTGAAATCATCACCGGTAACACGGTTTTTGAAATGACCATCGTAGTTTTGGGCCAGGACAGAAATGCGCGCGGATAACGTGTCTTCGATGATAGGGAACTGCACTGCGCCGCGGAAATCCATGCGACCATAGTTGCCAGCGTTTACTTCAGCGCCGTAGTCGAGCGTTCCGTCCGGGCGGGTGGTGTTGATTGCGATCCCGCCGGAGAGCGAGTTCTTGCCGAATGTTGTTCCCTGTGGGCCACGTAAAACCTCGACGGTATCGACGTCATAAAAATCTATTAGAGTGGCGACAGGTCTGGATATATATACTCCATCTATCGATACACCGTTTCGCAATTCGTTAGTGGATTCGATTGTCAGCTGACCCATACCCCTCATATGGATAGTCGATGAGTTGGGTGCGAATGTGTTTACTTGGACCCTGACATTCGGTGATATAGGTCCTACGTCCCGCAGATCCTGTGCGGTTATTTCCTTCAGCGTCATCTTGCCAAGAGCTGTAATTGATGTGGGAGAATTCTGCGCTGTCTCTTCACGGTAGCGAGCAGAGACAATCACTTCTTCCATAAAAGTAGCGGCTTCTTCAGCCGTTGCCTGCGATGTTGATATACCACTGACAAACGCACCCAGTAGGAGGGTGCACGTTCTAAATATTTTATGCTTGTTCATGAAAACTCCCCATGTCATTTATCATTGTTAGTTACATGACGTTCTGCCGAGATGGCTCCTAAAGCCTGAGGTTTCGAGAAATCATTGAAATACTTTGCCTGCTAAGCAATTGAACCCTAAACAGCTTACCTGCTGCGCAATTGAGCGTAAACACCTAATTGTATGAGGAAACGTATGGTTGATGACTCTGCGCTGGTACCTGACTTCCAGTCTCTCCGCACATTTTACTTAGCTCGCGAACTTTTTTCTGGGCCACCCCGGCCTCTCGCATTGGCCTATCTGTGAACGGCGTGTTTAAGACGTAATCAATCTAATTGTCCTTTAGGCACCGGCATCGTTGATTTACTGGGACGCGCCGTCCGAAGCATTTTTACGTCAGTGGTTGGCTGACTGATGCCAACATTGACCCAAACGAAAATGGCCCCAGTCGCAACACTGAAAAATCGTTAGCGCAAGGTTACTTGGAATTCAGCCAAAAAAGCCCTGAACCGCCTTCATGTATAGCTCAAATTGCTCACGACGGATATTGTGGCCTGCGCCAGGAATGTGTTGCGCACTGAAACAATCATTGTCCTGAATCAGGCGGTCGACGACCGCCTCCTTTAACATCCCGCCGCGATCCTCATCCCCGTGAATCACCAAAGTATCACACTGAATCTTAGCGACATTGTCGCGCCAGTCGCGATACTTCATGCCTGCAAGCGCATCTGAACCTACCTGACGATTGGATTGAACCCATGCAGGAAACTCATCATCACTCCAATCAGGATGCTGCTTTTTACCCATTGCCAATATTGCTTCATCGGACATATCTGAAACACCTTCAAGGAATTTTCTAAACCCTTCACGTCGCTTGTCCGCCGTTGCATCGTCTTCAACTCCTGGATTTTCTGCCCAGGGTGGATCTTCAAGCGCGATCCTGGTGACAAGAGCAGGATGCCGGGCAGCTAGCCCCACAACAGTGCCCGCGCCCATGGAATGACCCAGCGCAAACGTTGGCGCAGCGCTTAAACCTGAAATGACAGCGGCAAGATCGTCTGCCAGATCATCGGATGAGCAAATGCCGCGACCAGATTGTCCGTGATTGCGCGCATCCACCATAATCAGATCGAACTCGACTTCCATTTCACGAGCTACCCGACTCCAACACAATCCGTTGTCGCTGAACCCATGAGCCAGCAGCAGTGTTGGCTTGTCGGTACCGCCGGTTCTATAAAAGTGAAGCGGCAATCCGCTTACCACCACATCGCCTTCGATCCATTGATTCATCGTCATTCAAGCCAGCTAAAAGAAAACAGTATCACCGATAGTTAGCTTCTCGATCCACTGTAAACAGGAGTCGTACTCTAATGATTTGCCTGTCCAGCGTTCGGAGCTGTAAAACTCGATCTTAAGTGGGTGACTGACGACAAATAAAAGTGCTATCAAAAGGCACTTTGCAGCAAGGTAATAGATCGGTGCAGAAAATTCTTGTAGATCCCC
The DNA here is from genome assembly GCA_012961165.1 of Gammaproteobacteria bacterium. Taxonomy (GTDB): domain Bacteria; phylum Pseudomonadota; class Gammaproteobacteria; order Pseudomonadales; family Azotimanducaceae; genus UBA9659. The sequence continues at coordinate 30,778 of DTZW01000132.1, forward strand.
GATAGTATTGTCTCTTGTGTAGCGTTTCCTTGAACGACCTCTATCCATAAATGCCCAAAACTTAAGTTCATGGAGTCGTCACTCAAAATTTAGCACTAGCGAGTGGCACAAACTCAGTAATGGACCCCACTGATTGGACAGTGGTTGGACGTTTATAAGTGCTTCCTCCATGATCAGCATAACGCTGCGGAGCCAAAATGGGACGAACCCATAAACCGGAATTCAGGGCAAAAGTCGCACTGGCTGCGATCCAGGGTGATTTGTCCCTGGCCGAAGGGGTCCCTTACTCTGAATCGCTACTTTGATTTTTACAATACAGAGCGGAAGCATCAGTCGTTGCGGGACCAAACGCCTGATCGAATGTACTGTGAAGCGGTGGAACGGATGGCGCCTGGATAAACTGCAAAGCACCTATTAGCGCGGTCCAGGTTTTAGGGTCCATTTCTGTTTCAACCAGGGCTCAAGAACTGTTGGGTTGCCAATCAAGCGGTGATATGAAGGTACATTGTGGACTGATAGCGGTCCGTCGTCCTTGACCTTAATATCACCGTCCCAGGGTTAACCAGTGTAGTCTATTTGGTTAAATGACTAACTATTCTTTTACTACTCAGCCAACGTCATGCCACTGGGTACGCTGCTTGGAACGTTTCGTCGATCATCCAGAAAAGCGTTATCAGTAAAGGCATGCAAGAAACTCATTAACTCAACAAGCTGCACTTCATTTATATCAACACTAGCTAACTCATTACGGAGCGCGATTTGCTCTAT
>DTZW01000133.1 GCA_012961165.1 Gammaproteobacteria bacterium
CCGATAATGATGATTGGAGATTTTGCAGCGTGCAGCTTTTCCAGGGCCATGGTGATGGACTTTACTTCCGGCACAGGGCGACGCACAGCCGATTTTGGGATGGGGCGCGCATCTGTTTGTTCGTCAGCGATATCTTCCGGCAGTTCGATATGAACGGCGCCAGGCTTTTCTTCCTCAGCAAGCCGGTAAGCTTCGCGGATACGCGAGGGAATGTTGTCGCCAGCAACCAGCGCGGTAGTGTATTTCGTGATCGGCTTCATCATCTCGACAACGTCGAGAATTTGGAACCGACCCTGTTTCGATTTCTTTACGGGCTTCTGACCGGTGATCATCATCATAGGCATGCCACCCAGCTGTGCATAAGCCGCTGCAGTGGTAAAATTTGTCGCGCCAGGTCCAAGCGTAGAAACACAGACACCGGTCTTGCCGGTCAGGCGGCCGTAGACAGAGGCCATGAAACCTGCGCCTTGTTCGTGGCGAGTAAGTACCAGCTTTATTTTCTTCGATCGGCTGAGGCTGTCGAGGAAATCGAGGTTCTCTTCGCCGGGAATACCGAAAACGTATTCACATCCTTCAGCTTCGAGACATTCAATAAAGAGATCTGATGCTTTTTCCATATTAGGCTCCTGCGGAGTGACGGATGAATGGCGCTCGTCCTGATGGTATGTTGCCTCACCTTAGCGAAAGACTTGTAAAATTAGCAACGGTTGTTACCAAAATTGCCAAAAAAGTGTCCTTTGCCAACTATGCACCGTCGTGCCAGGGCCTTACCTGCAAAATTTCTGCGTGATGTTTGGTTTTCTTTTCGCAAAGCTGTGGAGTTAAACCTAACTGGATAAGCAGTTATCCTTTCTCCGATATTAGGTGGCGCAAGATGATCGGATGTCGCTTCCATCTGTCCTTTCATAGCAAGAAACTCGTTGTCCCCTGGCAGGCCCCGAAGTTGTTTCAGTATCCCGATGCGTGAACCGTTTTCTATGGCTCAGCGTGGAATTCCCTGGATCATGGGTATACTGCCCGCTTAAATTAACGAATCAGGATCAGTTATGAACATAAATCGCCAGTGGTTACTCGCGAAACGCCCACATGGTGTGGTTAATAAGGATAACTTTGAATATGCCGAGAACCCAATACCGGAGCCGGGCGAAGGTGAGGTCCTTGTCAGAAACCTGTTTCTGTCCTTTGACCCGACCCAGCGTGGCTGGATGGAAGACCGTGAGAGTTATCTTCCGCCGGTCCAGTTAGGTGAGCCGATGCGAGCAGGTTCCGTCGGCCAGGTGCTGGAAACCAATCACCCGGATTTCGCCAGGGGTGATCTGGTACAGACGACTGGAGGTTGGCAGGATTTTGTAGTTGCTGCACCCGGACAGGGTCCGATGGGCTTGTCGAAGGTGCCTGATGGCATTTCTCCTGAAATGATGATGTCCGTTCTGGGTATTACCGGGTTGACTGCATACTGGGGATTACTCGACCTGGGTGAGCCTAAAGCAGGCGAGACCGTGCTTGTTTCCGGTGCCGCTGGAGCAACGGGTTCCGTTGCTGGCCAGATCGCCAAGATCAAAGGCTGTCGGGTCGTCGGCATCGCGGGGGGGCCTGAAAAATGCCAGTGGCTGAAAGATGAGCTAGGGTTCGATGACGTCATCGATTACAAGAATGAAAATGTTGATGAGAGGATTGGTGAAACCTGTCCAAACAAGGTCGATGTCTTCTTCGACAATGTTGGCGGTGACATTCTTGAGGCAGCACTCAATCACATCAACATGAAAGCGCGGGTTGTGCTTTGCGGCGGTATCTCAGCCTACAATGCAACGGAGCCGGTTCCTGGGCCCGTTAACCTGATGAACCTCGTCATTATGCGCGCCCGTATGGAAGGGTTCATTGTTATTGATTATATGGATCGGGCGGGTATCGCAGTTGAGGAGCTCCTCGGTTGGGTAGGGACCGGTGAACTCAAGTTCCAGATTGATTTACAGGAAGGGTTTGAAAACATCCCCGACACGTTGAATCGTTTGTTTACCGGCAAGAACCTCGGCAAGCAATTGCTCAAAATTGCCGATCCTGTCTGACCACTTCAGTGGCGCGGCGTGGTGACAATCTATGCGCCACGCCTATGCGCCACGCCTATGCGCCACGCCTATGCGCCACGCCTATGCGCCACGCCTATGCGCCACGCCTATGCGCCACGCCGTTCACTAACGATTAGATTTGTGTAATCAGGGGTGTAAATACAGACTGGACTCTGAAGCTACTCCAACGTTTATAGTGCTGGTATGAATAAACCAGATACTCGGGAAACCATCCTTCTGTCGGTGAACGGCATGTCATGCGCGGGCTGTGTCCGGACGGTTGAGGCTGCGCTTAAAGATGTGCCCGGCGTGCAAATAGCCTCAGTTAACTTTGCCGGTCAAACAGCTGCAGTCACAGGGGAGACCCTTGCATCGTCGTTGATCCGTGCAGTGAACGATGCCGGATATGACGCCAGGTTATTAGGCCAAAATTCGATTGAGTCGCAGGAAAATGAAGCCGTTGACCTGCTGAGAAGGTCGCTATTTAGATCCTCTTTGGCGCTGGCGGGTGGTTCGCTGTTAATGGCCGATATGTGGTTCGGTTTGCTGCCATCGTTCAATATGACAATCGTCTGGGTGGCTATTGGTATCGCGACCCTGGCCTGCATGTTGATTGCCGGAGGGCATTTCTTCCGCGGCGCCCTGAGTGCCGCCAGGCATCTTTCCACCAACATGGACACTTTGATTGTGCTTGGTACGGGTTCTGCCTGGATTTATTCGATGGTGGTTATTCTTTACCCTGAACTACTACCAATAGGCAGCCGGCATCAGTTCTTTGAGGCAGCCTTGTTCGTTATTGGCTTCGTCAATCTGGGTAAAGCGCTGGAGATGAATGCTCGCTCCAGGGCGTCCCTCGCCATACAGAAGCTATTCGACCTGACACCCCGGTTCGTCACGCTAATTGATGGTGATGAAGAGCGCCTGGTGCCTGTCGCCGATGTGGAACCGGGACAGCAGCTTAGAATTCGACCAGGAGAAAACTTTCCGGTTGATGGCTTTGTCGTTGACGGGAAGAGCTCTGCAGATGAATCCCTGCTCACCGGTGAATCACTGGCGATTCCTCTGGTAAAGGGGAGTGGGGTATCAGCGGGTACACTGAATATCGATGGTTCACTGCTGGTTGAAGCGGCGAGTGTGGGTGAGGAGACTCGGCTTGCGGCCATCAGGCGGCTGGTCAATGAGGCGCAAAACTCCAAGCCACCGGTTGCCCGACTGGTCGACCAGATCACTGCTGTTTTTGTGCCTGTGATTATTCTGATTGCTGGTTTGACGTTCATGACCTGGTGGCTAGTAGGACCAGAACCTCAGTTGTCCTTTGCGTTTGTGACGGCGATGAGTGTGCTGATTATTGCGTGCCCCTGTGCGCTCGGTCTGGCTGTTCCAATGTCGATCATGGTCGGGATCGGGAGGGCGGCGACCAACGGTCTTCTGATTAGAAACAGTGAAGTTCTGCAGGTAGCATCGACATTGGATATTGTCGTGCTGGACAAGACAGGCACGCTGACCATGGGCGAACCTGAGGTGAATACCATTGATGGGTTGAATGCCCAGGGTCTCTCTATCGTATTGGGCCTGGAGCAGCAGTCAGCCCACCCCGTTGCCAAATCGATAGTGAGTGTCTGTCTCGGTCGTCATATCACCGCCGCAGAAGTGTCGTCAATCACTGAATACCCGGGTGGTGGTGTTGTAGCAGAATTTCTTGGAGACGAGCTGGTGCTGGGGAGTTTGAATTTCCTGAAACAGCGACGGATTTCCGGCGTGCCAGAGGTCGAGCGGATCGGCACCGTAGTCGCGTTGGCGGTGGGTTCAGCTTACGTCGGCCATTTTGTACTTAGCGATAAAGTCAGGGAGGGCGCGAGGGAAACAATCCAATCTCTGCTTGCCCTGGGGGTCACTCCGGTAATGCTCACGGGAGATCGTAGCGCGATTGCAGAAGTGGTGGCAGAGCAGGTCGGCATTACTGAGATCCACGCAGAAGTGTCACCTGAGAAGAAACTGGCGTTGATTCAGGCATTTCAGGCAGCTGGGCATAAAGTGGCAATGGTCGGTGACGGCATTAACGACGCCGCTGCATTGTCAGCGGCGGATGTCGGTTTTGCCATGGGGTTGGGTTCCGATGTCGCTCTGGAAAGTGCCGATGTGACGCTAAGGAACGGTTCTCTACAGGGCATCGAGCAGATGATCCGGCTTTCACGCAAAGTGCTCTCCAACGTCCGCCAGAACCTGGTCGCGGCCTTTGGATACAATATCCTTCTGATTCCTGTCGCGGCGGGTGTGCTATATCCCTTTTTTGGGCTGCTTATCAATCCAGCGTTCGCAGGCCTGGCGATGGCGCTGTCCTCTGTCACGGTGGTATTCAATGCGGGTAGGTTGCGGTTTTCCTAGAATGTTTCTGATAATGTGACTCGACTGTTAGCAGCATAAATGTACAGCAAGAATACAATTTATCGAGAATACAACGCATCGAGAATACAATGCATGACATGATTATTACCGGTGGCCAGGTTTTTGATGGTTCCGGCGCCGAGCCGGTCCAGGCTGACATCGCCATAAAAAACGGAAGGATTGTTGAAGTTGGTGAAGTCGGTGCTGCAGCGCAGACCATCGATGCGCAGGGTGCGATCGTTACGCCCGCCTGGGTCGATATCCATACTCACTATGATGGCCAGGTTACCTGGGATGACGAGATGAATCCTTCTGCCAGCCATGGTGTTGGTACCATTGTGATGGGAAATTGTGGTGTTGGATTCGCGCCAGTTGCACCCGGTGCTGAAAAAGACCTGATCGACCTGATGGAGGGTGTAGAGGATATTCCGGGAACTGCGCTTTATGAAGGAATGCCCTGGGGTTCATGGGAAACTTACCCTGAGTATCTGGACTTTCTGTCTGGTCGTGAATACGCCATTAACATCAGCTCACTGGTACCACACGGTGCTGTCCGTAACTATGTCATGGGCGACCGAGGTCGAACCAACCAGGCGGCGACCGAAGGTGATCTGGCAGAGATGGGCCGGATCGTAGAGGAGGCGCTGAAAGCGGGCGCCGTCGGTTTTTCAACGTCCAGAATCCTTGGGCACCGTTCGATTCAAGGTGAACCGGTACCGGGCACTTTTGCTAATGATACCGAAGTGATGGTGATTGCCCAGGCGCTTAAACGAGCGGGCAAGGGTGTGTTCCAGATTATTCCTTCAAGTACGCTCGGTCCCGGCCGTGAAGGTTTTAGGGAACATGCGTCGCTTGAGCAAGAGATAGACCTGATTGCAAATGTCAGCCGCGAAAGTGGCAGGCCGGCGACTTTTACGCTGTTCCAGATCGATGACTGGGCAGATAAATGGCGTGAAGCGATCGCCCAGGTCAAGCAAGCCAACCGGAATGGGGCAAATGTCTATCCGCAGGTTGGCAGCAGACCCACCGGACTGGTGTTCGGTATGCAAACTTACCACCTGTGGATGCTGAAACCGACTTTTCGAAAGTTACGTGACCTGCCGCTTGGCGAACTTCTCGCTGAACTCAGGAAGCCTGAAGTTAAGCAGGCGATTTTGATGGAAACTAACGAAATAGATGGGGTGCCGGTGGGCTCAATGGAGTTCGGTGTATCCCACATCGAACCGACCTTCGATAACCTGTTCCCATTGCGCAGTGACAGTACCTACGAACCGCCGCAGGACGAAAGCATTGCCTCACTGGCGGCTGAGTCTAACCTGTCGCCAGAGTCAGTTTTGTATGATTACCTTGTGGCTGAACCTGGCAGAATGGCAATTCTGTTTTTTACGAACTATTCAGAATTCAATCTGGATGCGGTAAGGGAGATGCAACTGGATAGTGCCACGGTCACTGGCTTATCAGATGCAGGGGCACATGTTTCGCTGATCTTCGACGCAGTAAACCCGACCTACCAATTGAGTTACTGGACTCGGGATCGGACCCGGGGGCAGACGCTACCGCTCGCGCACGTTATTCACCGCGCAACTCGCCGAAATGCGCAATTGTTTGGTTTTCACGACCGCGGTTTGATTGCGCCTGGAATGCGAGCGGATATCAATGTTATCGACTATGAAAACCTTGGGCTTGGTGAACTGGCAATCCAGAATGACCTGCCTGCTGGTGGCGGACGGCTGATGCAGGGCGCCAGGGGGTATATTGCCACCTTGATTGATGGCGTCATCACTCGTCGTCACGACGAAGATACCGGCGCAAGACCAGGAAGGCTTGTTCGTTCCTGATATAAGCTGCCATGGCCCAGCTACGCGCCATAATTTCGTTCAAGCTGGATGGTGAATTCAACTACAGGCTACCAGCCAATGCCGCATCTGCATAAAACACGAGTCTTACTTAGTTCAGTTTCATCGGTTGCGTTGATTGCCGCTAACTTGGCTCCTGTGGGTGGTGTTGTGTTTCTTGCCTGGACTATCGAGGATGTGTTGCTGCTCTACTGGGCGGAAAGTGCAGTGATAGGAATCTACAATCTGGCTCGAATGTGGGTGATTGGGCGTTGGAAAATTTTGTTTTTGGGGCCTTTTTTCCTGGTTCATTACAGCGGTTTTATGGCGGGCCACCTGTTCTTTATTTATGCACTGGTGATATCCGATAGTGACGTTTCTATGTCAGTGAGCAGCATGCTTGATCACCTACTGTTGCTATCCCCGGCTTTGGTTGCACTATTTATCAGTCACGGGGTTTCCTTCTTGTTTAACTTTCTGGGTGAAAAGGAATACGAGACAACGACTTTGTCTGAACAGATAAATGCGCCTTATAACAGAATTATTATCATGCACCTCACGATCATCTTCGGAAGTTTACTTGTCATGTCGATGGATAATAGGCTGCTTTTTTTAGTCTTAATGATGGCGCTGAAAGTTGGTTTGGATCTTCGAGCACATCTAAGAGAGCATCACCCGGAAGGGCAGAAAGAGCCCGTATAACCAGTTAAATTGCCTGCGAATGCAGCTCGTTTAAGGAAATAAAAATGAAACTAGAAGGTATTAGGATCCTGGACCTGTCGTTGTTCCTGCCAGGACCACTTCTTACGCAGATGATGGCGGATCATGGCGCCGATGTGATCAAGCTGGAGCCGAGGGGTGCCGGCGAACCTAACCGTTCGATCGGGCAGACACGAAACGGCGTGTCCGTCTATTTTTCAAACACCCATAGGGGCAAGCGAAGCGTTCAGCTCGACCTGAAGAATGCAGAGGGTAAGGCGCTGGCGCTAAAGCTCGCAGCTTCAGCGGATGTTGTGATCGAGGCATTTCGCCCAGGTGTAGTGGAGAGGTTGGGGATGAGTTATGAACAGATCAAGGCCGTTAACCCGGGAGTTGTTTACGCTTCACTTTCAGCCTTTGGGCAGACGGGTCCCTATGTAAAGAAACCAGCACATGACCTGGCAACAGAGGCTTATGCTGGGGTGCTAAGCACGAACCTGGGTTTTGATGGTAAACCGACAATTCCGGCGCTGCCGGCAGCCGACATGCTGGCAGCGACTATTGGCCTGTCTGCGGTCCTGATGGCGCTGCTTCGTAAGAAAGATACCGGCCAGGGAGACTACATTGACCTTGCCATGATGGATTCGCTGATTGCCTGTCTGCCCAATTCAATGGGCAGTGTTTTCGCGGATAAAAAACCACCAGTCATTAAAGATGAAAGAATTTGGGGTGGTTATGCCATGTACAACATTTATGAAACGAAGGATAAGAAGTTTGTTGTTCTGGGCGCTTCAGAAATCCATTTTGCGGAATCTGTCCTGAAAAAATTTGGAAGGGAAGACCTGATCCCATTGTGTGAACCCCCTCCCGGTAAGAATCAGCAACCGGTTCGTGAATTTTTCCGCGAACAGTTTGTTGGTCAGAACCAGTCGTACTGGGTGAAGTGGTTCGATGATGTAGACGCGGCCTTTGCGCCGGTCAACGATTTACGGCAGGGGATGGATGATCCGCAGACCCGGTTTCGGGAAATGATTATCGAAGATGGTGAGGGTAACGAGCACATTGGTATTCCGATCAAGTTTCAGAATGAACCTGGTGGCGTTAATTTTGCTGCCCCTGGACTCGGTGAACACAATAGGGAAGTAGCATTATCACTGGGTTACAGTGACTCGGAAGTGGACGACCTGAAGCGTTCGGGTGCTTTTGGCTAAGGCGGGTTTGACCCAGGAGGGTATAGGTGTTTTATTTCTAACGTAGAGGAGTCAATGTTATGTCACAGCTAGAAGTCACCGAAGAGCAGGGTCGCTATAACGAGATTGCGATCGAATACGCTGCGAAAATTCATCGTGCAAGATCAACTTCAAAGGCAACCGGCCAGCCAGTAGTGGATGATTTATTCCCATCTTACAACAGGGCAGGTCTTGGCGTTTACGGGGAATATGAACGCATGGGGAACCAGCCGGTGACCGACGGTTTACAGGCGCAGGCAGACCTGCAGGGAGTAAAGTTCGAACATCTTGGCCTCACCATAGGAACAGTGCTGCATAACATTGACCTGAAACAAACATTGTCTTCGGCCGCTATAAAATTGATACGCGAGACATTACTGGAACGAAAAGTCGTTTTCTTCCGTGATCAGAATCTGACGGAAGATGAGCAGGTTAGTTTTGGCAGGTGTTTTGGTGAGCTTGATGCCTTTCCTTTTGGTAAATCTGCTGGCAATCCCTACATTCTTGAAATCAACCACGATGAAAAACGGCCGGGCGCTGAAAATAGCTGGCACACAGATGTCACCTGGATGGAGAAACCATCGCTCGGCTCAATCGCGCAGTGCGTTGTGGTACCACCCTTTGGGGGAGACACCCTGTTCGCAGATAGTTGTGCAGCATACCTGGGATTACCGGCAGAAATGCAGGAACGGCTGCAACATATCAGTGGTATCAACGATTATCGAATTTTCCTGATGGACAGGGGTGGTGGTGCTTTGCCAGAAGACCTTGCAGAAGGAATAAAAAAAGAGATTTCCTTTGGTGTCAGTCACCCAATTCTGCGAACTCACCCGGAGACTGGCAAGACAGCACTTTACCTTAATGGTGGTTTTCTTCGGCATGAATCACTGTATGACAACCGAACGGGGGAAAACCTTGATGTAGAAGAAGCTAAAGAGATCGTCAGCTTTCTGCAACAACAACATGGGCGTCCTGAGTATGTCTGCCGGTTCAAATGGCAGACAGGCTCTATTGCTTTTTGGGACAACCGAGCCGCGCAGCACTATGCGGCAAGCGATTACTATCCGCACCAGAGGTCATTGCGGCGGGTGACGGTGAGCGGTGACCGACCTTATTACACTCCAGTGAACGAATAATGCGGGTAGAGATATTCTCAGGCAGGTAAATAGCCATGGTGGAACTTGATCACATTATTCTTAAGGTGAATGAACTCGATAAAAGTGTCGCTTTCTACACAGAGGTGTTGGGCTTTGAGAATGCTGGCGTGGACGGGCCGTTCACTGTCATACGCACCGGTGAAAAATTTCAGATCCAGCTCGCGCCCTGGGGCACGAAGGGGTTTGAGCATTATGCGTTCGCGGTCTCCAAAAAGGAGTTCGACGAGATTTTTTCCAGGGTGAAGCAAGCTGGTATCGACTATGGGCCCACATTCGACAGTGTTGGGACTAATTCGGGGCCTGGCAATGAATCTGGTGCGAGGGGAGAGGCGCCTACGGTTTACTTTAACGACCCGAACAGTCACTTGATTGAAATACGAACCTACGACTGATTCTCGCCAGTAGTTGGGATAGTGACGCTCTGCCGGCTTGACTGGAATGCTAACCGGTTAATCAGCTCAAGGTTGCCGCTGACATACCAGAGGCGGGCCCCTAACAGGATAGCGGCCGTTCCAACCCCGCCAGCTAGTCCCAGCCAGAAACCATAGACCCCCATAGGTTCGCCAATGTACCCGAAGCCAAACAGGATTTGTGTCGGCAAACCTATTCCCCAGTAGCTAAATATCGCCAGCCACATAGGCACTTTCGTATCTTTATAACCCCGGAGTGCGCCGATACAGACAGACTGGGTGGCGTCAAAAAACAGGAAGAACACGACAAACAGCAACAACGTTATCGACAGGTTCATGACCGCCTGTTCGGTTGTATAAAGGCTGACCAGTACTTCCTTGAACAGGTAAATAAGGATCGCGCCACTGATGGCGACAAACGCTGTGGCAAGAAAAGCGATTAGTGCGGTTGTTCTGGCGCCGGTTATTTCGTTCGCGCCAACCCTAAATCCTATTCTGATGGTTGCTGCCATGCCGAGTGCCATTGGTGGCATAAAGAATATTGCATTAAGGTTCATGGCGATATTATGCGAGGCGACAACGGCTGCGCCGAATTGACCCAGCAGCAGGGTTGTGAAGGAAAACAGACCCATCTCCGCAAACATGGTGGTACCGATGGGTATGCCGATAACAAGCAGTGACTTGATGATTTTCCAGTCCGGCCACGAGAACGTTGAACGCCAGCCCGTGTAGTCGAATCGTTTCCGGGTAACCACAATCAGTACCAGGATCAGCTGAAACCACATGACGATGGCCTGGGCCACGCCGCAACCAATGCCACCCATCTCAGGTAGGCCAAATTTGCCATAGATAAGTACATAGTTGAGCGGAATCTTGAGTATGAGTGCTGTGATGGCGATATACATGGCCGGGCGTGTATAGCCTGTGCCATCGGCCAGAAACCTGAGGCAGAAAAAACACAGCAGTGCAGGCATACCGAAAGAGCACATCTGCAAATAGGGTACTGATATTGCGACCGCAATAGGGTCGACGTTCATCAGTGTATAAACAGGCTCGACATTGTTAAGGATGGCAATGACGATCAGGCTTGCTGCCAGAGCGAGCCATAGTCCTTGTCTGAGAATGGCGCCGATATCGGCATAGGCCCTGGCGCCATTTAGTTGCGAGATAGTGGGTGTTACGGCCTGTACAACGCCGAACACCAGCATCATGCTGGGCCAGAGAATACTCGTTCCAAGTGCGACACCCGCGAGGTCGGCAGATGAATACCGGCCCGCCATAATGGTGTCGGCCACTCCCATTCCCATCTGGGCCAATTGAGCGCCCATGAGCGGAAAGGCCAGATGAAAAAGTTGCCGGGATTCCTTAATAACTTTCCCGGGTTCGTGAGGCGGGTTCAAGCTATCCGCTGATCTCCTCAGCATTTAGCACAAGGTAGACACGCTTCTGAAAATACCACCGGCCATCAACTTTGAGGTAGTCATCTTCGTATTGACCTGTGACATTTCGTTTTACGCCATCTGTCTGGTGCAGGAATTCCTGCTGGTACCAGGTCGCGTGGGCCGTATCGCCATCAATGGTCATCGGTCCGGCTGAGGCAAAAAACCCCACGAATCCAAAAGCGCTCATGGCTTGCTGCCACATGGGGAAAAAGTTCTCCTTTCCTGTGATCGGGCCTGCGCCGGGCAGCTCCCAGGTGGCGTCGTCGCGCCAATTTTCTGCCCAGGCATCGCCGTCTTTTCGCATGACCGCATCGTTGTAGGAATCAACCAATTCCCGAATAGCTAGTCTGTCCTCTAGTGGGCCTGAACTGATCATGTTCTCTCCGACATTGAATTCAAGAACAGCACTAAACCACGTGCTATGGGGATTTGCCAGCCCTTGTAGGTTTCCCGCCGTCAGCGGTCGTCAGCTTTTTCTGACCTCGGCACATTCTTACAGGAATTGTTTTTGCCCGGCGTCAGGAAATTGTCAGAAAAGGGCGGTAGAGAAACTCCGATAACTGACGCTTCGCGTTGGCCAGGCTTTCCTGGATAGTGTGGTTAACTGATTACTTCGTGGCGGGAAGATGTTGGGCAATTAGCGCGTAAAGTGCGACTAATCCTTGCCACACTTGTGACAGATTCAGACGGGTGCAGCACCTTTGGGCTCATTAGCGATATCCGCGACCTGACTTGGTCGGGAAATTCGGTGGTCCCCAGGCAATGCTTAACGTTTAGTTATTGTTGTTTAGCTGGAGAAAAATTAACTGTGATAATGGTGCTGTCCATCGTGTTGGGCCGCTAGAAATACCAAAGCAAACCTACTTTGTAGAAAGTGTCTTTATAGGTTTCGCTGTTGTCGCCTTTCGATTTGTAGTGGCTGCCGGTCACATCAATATTGACCTTCTTATAAGGGAATCCAAACCCGAGGGTCACGAGATTGGTATTACCACGGGTACGGTAAGCGTTGAAAGAATGTCACCATGTCTGAAAACGTATTCTGCAAAAAAGGTAGCTTGCCTTCGAAACTGATAGTCAGCGCCTGGATAGATTTCCTGCGAACTCGTATCGAAGGCCGCATCGTTGGCTTCTTCGGCACCAGATTTACCGACAAAGACATAATCTGTAACTCGGTATCCGACTCTGCCGGTCGCGGCTAGGGTCAAACGTTTGTTGAAGGATAGATCAGCCTCTAATTGAACGCCTTCCCGGGGATCGCTGTCTTTGAACTTAAAGTGTGTTGCCTGAAGCTTAACTTTGTACCAGGAAACGTTGTAATCAGTGTTGAGCTGGAACGTGTAGTCGGCGCCCAGAGACAGCGCCATAGAATCCAGCGCATCATATTCGTCATGCTTAGATTGAGCGAGGTAAGCGGAGAGAATCAGTTGAGCACGACCGCCGTGCTTCCTGAAATATCCCCCGCCAATGCTAATATAGGCTACGTTATCGTTGACCTTGTCGCGTTTGTAAGTATGACTTATGTTATCATCTCGTTCGTAAACAGCCTGAATTTCACCGTACTAGCCCGAGCCGTATGGTTCTGCATAAGCAGGTGAAACTGGTGAAACTAATGCCGCTAGGGCCATAGCAACGGCGATGATTAGAACCGTAGGTTTCATCTGGCTTCTATAAAGTCTGAGAGAGTTAGACGATGGCAAACTTATCGGAAATCGATGAAAATCGCAGGCGATTTTTACTGCGCCTGCTTGCCTCCGCAGCCTTCACTACGACCGCCGGTTGCAGTATTAGTTCAAGTGGCCTGATCTCTGAGTTACCTGCTGGCCGATCTATCCAAGCGTTAACCGGTGACGTACACGTCAACGGCGTTCCCGCTTCTGTCCTAACACTGATTAATCCAGGCGACATCATAGAAACCTTTGATCGAAGTTTTGTTATTTTTGTGGTTCAAAAAGATGCATTCATCTTGAAAAGCAATTCAATAATGACCCTGCCTGGCAGAACTGCTACACCCGGTATTATTAGTACTGCATTTACGCTTGAACGGGGCAAAGCACTGTCGGTTCTTGCATCCAGAAGAACCGATATCTCCACGCCGAGTGCGGTCATTGGCGTTCGTGGTACCGGCGTCTACGTCGAGGTTGAACCTGACTTGTCTTACGTGTGTGTCTGTTACGGTACTTCTGATGTGACGACACGGGACAATCCAGATATCACCGAAACCATCGTCTCAGATCACCATACGGCACCACGTTATATTCTCGCCGATAAAAGTGCTTCGCAGCGAATTATTCCAGCACCGTTTAAGAATCATGATGATCAGGCGTTGTTGCTAATCGAAACATTGGTAGGACGAACACCGCCTTATATAGTGCCGCGCGGCGTAACTCGTACTCGAGGCAGCTATCTTTAGTACTCAAGGAAGTTGAGGAAAGGGCCAGCGTGATGCCGGCCCTTTACGTCGCTATCGGGTAGCGAGCTTTCTATCTATGTCCAGTTTAAGCTCAACGACCACGCGTCTGTCGAAGAAGTTGCTCTCTAGTGACTCTGCTGAATCTAGCGGCCTGGTTTCTCCAAAAGCTGTGCCAATGACCTGGGTTGAATTCACGCCACTGTTGACCAGGAATCGTTTGACTCTGCGGACTCGTTTCTCAGACAGTGCCTGGTTAAATTGGTCATCGCCGCGACGATCTGCGAATCCAGATAGCGTGACGGTGGCATCCTGATTCCTGCGAAGTACATTGGCAATCTGTTTAAGTTCAGCTTCGTATTGTGGCTCCAGTACATCAGAAGCCGTTCGAAACTGTACGGGCAGTTGCTGTGATTTGGCAGTTGATGACTGTATAGACAATACTTTGTCCAGATCCTGGTTAAGGGCGGTGATCACCTGGTCTTTTTGTGCATGGCTGGTTTGGGACGCATTCAGCTTACCGGTCAGATCCGCGACATGGACGGTTAGCTCATTGTTAACCCGTCGATATTCAAACAGTCTGCCGAATATTTCGCCGCCAAGTACCGCGCCGGTGAAAGCGCCAATCGGACCTCCGGCCACAGCGCCGATGACGAGTCCAGAAACCGCGGATCTTTTCTGCTCTATTGATGAATCAGCCAATGCTGGGGTGATGGATCCTGCGACAGTCAGTCCGGCAAATGCCATGGCCACTGCGAGTGATTTTGGTTTCATCTTGTTTCCTCAGGTTATTAAACAAAAACACAGTTCCGCCATTGGAGTGTGTGTAAGCTTTATTAAGCGCTGGAAATGCGGCATCTTAGAGAGCTGTTTGTGTTGTACTGCTGATCAATTGTGTCAGTAATAGGGCGGTTACAGACTTAATACAGCTGTTAAGGAAAATTGTTCATGAACTATCGACTGGCTATTATTGAAGACGACAACCTGCTGAGGGAAAACTATACAGATGTTTTCGGAAGGCAGGGTTATCGAGTGGATGCCTATGCAAACCGGTTACAGGCTCAGGAAGTCTTCCAGTCCAGACTACCCGATCTGGCGATCATTGATATCGGGCTTGGTGACGAGGTTGATGGTGGCTTTGCCCTGTGCCAGTGGTTAAGGGCAAAGTCGCGCACCTTGCCAATCATATTCCTGAGTGCCAGGGATGACGACATCGACATCGTTAGTGGTCTCAGAATGGGTGCAGACGATTACCTGACCAAGGATGTCAGCTTGCCGCACCTGGTTGCTCGAGTGGCTGCACTGTTTCGCCGCATCGAAGCACTTGCCTCTGATGAAGATTCAAGCACTACGACGATCTCAGAGGGTCTCCTCTATATGGATGTGCAGCGGCTCACCTGTCGCTGGAACGAAGTGGTGGTAGAGCTGACGTTGACAGAGTTCTGGATGATCTACGCGCTGGCCAAGCGGGTTGGGCACGTGAAGAATCGGGAGCAACTCATGCAGGAAGCCCAGATGGTCGTTGATGAAAGTACGATTACTTCGCATATCAAACGAATCCGGCGGAAATTCCAGGTACTCGACCAGAAGTTTGACTGTATCGAAACTGTTTATGGCATGGGTTATCGGTGGAACAGCCACCAATGAATCGAATACCGATAGGGTGTACCGATAGGGTTGCGCTTCGATGTGATCCAGTCCAACTCAGCCCGCTTTACTTTCATCCTTTGAGATTAGCCTGCGCGAGGGGATTAAGCCGAGCCTTATCTGCTTCATAGCGTCGACCCGCGAAGTAAAAGAGCGGAATTGCCGACAGTGATATGACGGTAAACCAAAGTAACGTCTGGGTGTAAGGCTCTGGGCTTTTGATGTCGATCAGGTAATCGATGTAGATCCCGGCGAGACTGACTCCAATTGCCACACCGGCCATATTCAAGAGCAGGATATAAAAGGCCACCACGGTTGCTCTAATCTCTTCTGGGACCAGTTCTTGAACGGTCGCGAAGGTGGGCCCATAGAAGCAGCCGAGTTGAAAAAAGCCTGCAGCCACACCTAACCAAAACACCCAGTGATCTGGCTCGACCAGACGGTAGGCGATATTAATGGGCGCTAAAGCAAGCATCACGAAAAATAAGAACATCGGGCGACCCACCCCGGTCTTTTTCAGGAAATAGTCGCCCCCCAGCCCGCCGAAGAGATTGCCAGCGATGCCGGCTATGATACCGACCCATCCGGTAATCTGAGCAATTTCGGCTTTATCAAAACCCCGTTCCTGGACATACCACAATTGGTCAAACGTGGCGGCACCCAGGATAAAATGAAAGGCAACCCCACCGCCGATGGTCATCATTAGCGCTGGTGACGCTCTCAGTGCGTGCATCAGCACTTTTAGTAGCTCCAGGAACCCTGGCCTGACTATGGCCGGTTCTGATTTGTCGGCCTCAATAGATCGCTTGGGATCCTTCAAAAAATACATCACAACGGCAAGGGCAAGACCAATGGCACCCAGTAAATAAAAACAGTTACGCCAACCAATGGCCGGCCCCAGATAGCCAACGATGAGCAGGCTAACCCCAACCCCAATGGGGACGCCCATATAATAAAAACCTGACGCAAAACCGAGACGATGGCTTGGGAATCGGTCCGCAAGCAGCGACATCGATGTTGGCGTTAGGATTGACTCACCCACACCAATCAACATCCGCGGCGCAGCCAGTGATAAAAAGCCTTTAGCCAAACCAGAAGCGGCGGTTAAAAGGCTCCAGAGTCCAAGCCCCACCGCAATAAAACGGGTTCGATGGATCCGGTCAGCCAGGGTACCCATAAAAAGCCCAGCGACAGAATAAAACGTGAGAAAAATCAGTCCCGTTAGAAGCCCGAACTGCGTATTGCTCAGACCAAGATCTGGAACGATAAAGTTTGAAAAACTGGCCAACAACTGCCGATCAACAAAGTTCATTACATTAAGTAATGTAAGAAAGCCTAAAAACCCATAACTTCTGAACGTTACCACTGGAGTGGTTTGACCCATATTGATTCACCTCAGGCGTAGAATGCGCACTTCATGAATAGAGCAGTGCTTCTGTTGAGAATGTAGCACTATTCGCGTGAAAGAAGGAAGGAGCCTCGTCGGTCGGGTATCGAGTCGATAAAACGGCTGGCAATAAAAGGTTTATAGGCCTGAAGCGAAGCGGATCAAAGACAGGCTTTGATCACGATCAATGGGATCAAAGGTTGGTAATATTGACATAGGCCATCGGCGCGCGTTGACGCTTTTGCGGGAGCACAGGGACAAACGCGCCGAAAGAGAAGCAAATTACGTCTTTGAGGCCGAGAGAACGAAACAGATGGCGTTGCACCGGTCGCGTTTAACTGGGATTAATTCAATTTTTCCTTAATTCGTGCAAGAGGATAGTATAAATAAACCGCATTTTTCGAAATATGGCCAGGTATGGTAACTGTAGATGTTCATCGAATTTTCTGGCGCTGTGACCTTATGATGCTTTGGATGGTCAATGACTGTAATGGGCTGGATTTGCTGGCTGACAGGTGGTGGGGTTAATCATTATGAGGCTTATAGGTTGGCTGCGACTATTCTGTCGCTGGAACGGCGTTGTGATAGATATGACGTTGACAGAGTTCTGTATTATTGACGCGCTCGCCAAGTGGGTTGGGCGCGTGAAGAATCGGGAGCAGCCCATGGGGGAATCCCAGATGGTCGTTGATGAAAGTACGATCACTTCACATATCAAACGAATCCGGCGGAAATTTCAGTCACTCGACCAGAAGTTTGACTGTATCGAAACTGGTTACGGCATGGGTTACCGGTGGAACAGCAGCCAATGAATCGAATACCGATAGGGTTGCTCTGGTGTTTTCCTTTATTTGGGCTGGGTATTTTTATTGGTCTGATGTACTGGACGGAGACCTGGCAGGACGAAGTCAGGCTAAATCAAGAGGCGGCTCTGGCGGTGAATGCGCAAGCACTTGCGGTGATGCTGGCAGATGACGAAAGGTTCCTGGCGTTTGCGCTGGACGGGGGTGATGCGGCGATTTATCGCAGTGAACCGATAGACAGTGAAGTTGTCCTGGATGGAAGATTGTCCGACTGGCCTGACCCAAAGGTGCTGAGCCTGGGGCTTGATCACATACTTGAGATCCACTTCCCCTACAGCAGTGATTCGCTGGGTTATGAACTGGCGGTCGGGAACGATGAAGCGTTTCTTTATCTACACTATGACGTTCGTGATGATCTCGTGGTTTATCGAAAACTCGGTGGCTTGAGTGTGCACCGTAACGACCACATACAGCTTTCATTTCTGGACTTGCAAAAACGGTTTCATCGCTATGCCATCTCGGTCTACCAGCCTGGGGAGTTAATGGTGGTTGAGGTTACGTCTACCGGTAGATCATTACGCGAAGCACCTGAGATCCAGGGTCGCTGGATGGCTACTGATGACGGTTACCACGTTGAACTTCGTATTCCCCGTAGCCTTTTATCCAGGCGTATATCAACGTTGGTCGCTGATGTGGATGACGAAAGCTCGCGTGAACTGAAATTCATGATGGGTTTAAGTAATACCGCAACCGCGGAAACCCTGGGCAGGATATTTTACTCTCCATCGGATTTCGAGAAGGCGCTCGCGAGCATGCCTTTTGGTGTGCAGGTGGTCAGCGCCTCGGGCCGGACAGCGACCACGTCCAGCTACGATTCGACGGGTGGACAGTTGTGGGTCGAAGCAAAGATTGTTTCCGGTGAAGCTCAGCTGGGTACGATTTCTATCAGCCAAAATACGGGTCCATCCGAACACCTGACAGGCACCATCGGTGGTGAGTTTGATCGCTGGTCAATTCTGTCGCTGCTGTTGCTGGCTGCGCTTATCCTGATGGTTTTATGGGTGACGCAAAGCAGATTGGGCAGGATGAAAACGTTGGTCGCAGAACGGGTAGACAGCCGGGGCAGGGCGCAGAGTGAGGCTAGTGAGCTGGATTTTGGAAACGACGCGGTGGGTAAGTTGTTCCAGGAACTTAAATTAACGACTGAGCGGATAGGGCAGTACAACGACTACCTTGAGCGTATGGCTTCCCGACTTAATCATGAGCTGCGCACGCCGATATCCGTCGTTAAGTCGTCGCTGGAAAACCTCCAGGGTCGGGATGTTGATCCCGCGGCGCTTGTGTATGTCGATCGAGCCAGTCAGGGCGTGCAAAGATTAACTAACATTCTAAACAAAATGGCTGAAGCGCGAAGACTGGAAGAATCTCTTGATGAAACTGAGGTCGTCAGGTTTAACCTGACAGAGGTTGTCTCAGGTTGTGTCAGGGGCTATGAAACAGCTTATAGCAGTACCACGTTTACGCTTGAGGTCGAATGGGAAGACGTGCCTATTACAGGAATCCCCGAGTTGATAGCGCAATTGCTGGATAAGCTGGTTGATAACGCAGTGTCTTTTTCAAAGAACGGCGAGGTGCGCGTTCGTTTGCATATCGAAAATGACATGGCGATGTTGCGGGTGATGAACGAGGGACTAAACCTGCCCAAGGATATCGGTTTATTTGAATCTATGGTCAGTGTCAGGAAGGACAAAGGTGACAGCCATCTTGGTCTTGGGCTGTATATTGCCAAAGTGATTTCGGAGTTCCACGGCGGTACCATTGATCTCGATAATAGAAGTGATACCCAGGGAGTAATCGCCACCCTCCGGCTTCCTTTACTTCGCCTGACCTCGCGGCTTCGCTGAGCGCTGGTTTTTCTACGACAACGATGCGAAAGGAATTGGGCCAATATTCAGGTTTCGCTCCGGATCGTACAATACCCCGATCTTAAGGGAATCGAGCTGATCGCGGTATTCAAGCGTCGTTTGATCAAGCTTGAAAACGAAGTTGCTCTCATTAGAAATGATCATTATCCGGTGATACACGATAGTTTTGCCGCCGATCCAGGGAATCCGTATGATCAGGGCATTCAAAAACGGATAACAGCTATGTACGACTACCTTATAAAGAACGCAACGATTGTTGATGGGCTGGGTGACAAACCCTACAGCGGAGATGTGGCCATTGAAGGTGGCAAGATTGCGGCAGTGGGTAAAGTAGACGGCAGTGCTAAAGAAACAATCAATGCTGACGGAGCCTATGCGACGCCTGGCTGGGTTGATGTCCACACTCACTTTGATGGCCAGGTCAGTTGGGACGATAAGATTGACCCATCCTTTAGCCATGGCGTGACGAGTGTAGTGATGGGTAACTGTGGCGTTGGATTTGCCCCATGCCCTCCTGGCGGTGAGCGGGGAATGATTGAGCTGATGGAAGGGGTCGAGGATATTCCCGGCACCGCGCTGTTCGAGGGTATCGAATGGGGTGAATGGGAAACTTTTCCTGAGTACATTGATTATCTTGGAACGAAACAATACACACTCGATGTTGGTACACAGATTCCGCACAGTGCCGTACGCAACTATGTGATGGGTGAGCGCGCGCTGCGTCATGAAGATGCGACCAGTGATGACCTTGAGGCGATGAGCAAAATCGTTAGGGAAGGGCTTAATGCGGGAGCGCTGGGGTTCTCGACTTCCCGCACGATCGGACATCGATCAATACTTGGGGAGCCGATTCCCGGCACCTTTGCAGAGAAAGCAGAATTGCTGGCCATCGGTCGGGCGATGAAGGAAGTTAACAAGGGTGTATTCCAGGCAGTCCCTGCAGGTGTGGTGGGTGATATTGCCGGACCTGAAAAGTGGACGACGGAGCAGGAAGTTGAGTTGTTTGCGGAAATTGCCAGAGAAAGCGGACGAAGCTGTACGTTCACGCTTGCCCAGAATGGCAATCGACCTGACCAGTGGCGCAAGTGCCTCGACATTGTTGAAAAGGCGAATGCTGAGGGCATTTCCATTACCCCGCAGATTGCAACGCGTCCGATCGGGTTTGTAACCAGCATCAAAACGTACCACATGTTCCAGCGTCGTGAGACTTTCCTTAAACTTTCTGGCCTGCCATTCACGCAGTTACTGGCAGAACTGAGGAAACCGGACGTCAAGGCTGCCATCCTTGCGGACAAAGATATCCCGCCAACTGAACCGGGTGCCATGGCAAATATTTTTGGATTGATGGCAATGACAGCGCCGATGATGTTCCCGATTGAAATGCCAATTAACTATGAGCCGGAAGCGTCGGGCAATATGGGCGCGCTCGCGGCAGTTGCCGGAAAGGACATTAATGAATTTATGTACGACTACCTGACTGCCGGCGAGGGTGGTCAGTTCGCCATTCTGCTGGGAGCAAATTTTGTGGATGGTAGTTTCAGTGTGATGGAAGACATGATCAGGCATCCCAACACCACGATTGGTCTTTCTGATGCGGGCGCCCATGTAAACCTGATATTTGATGCTGTCGGTCCTACCTATCAGTTAACACACTGGGTAAGAGATAGAACACGTGGGGATCGGATGCCGATCGAGCTCATGGTCCGAAAACAAACCCATACCAATGCGCAACTATTTGGCATGACTGACCGCGGTAGCCTGCAGGTGGGCAAGCGCGCAGATTTGAATTTGTTTGATCTTGATCGTTTAGGCCTTGGCAGGCTAGAGGTGCATCACGATCTGCCAGCCGGTGGAAGCAGAATTCTGCAGTCAGCAGAAGGCTACCTGAATACCTTTGTTGCCGGTGTTAAGACTCGTGAAAATGACCAGGATACCGGCGCGCGCCCCGGACGTGTTATTCGGGTTTAAGCGATACAATCTGGGGAATCGAATCTAATGTCGGATATTGAAGCAAAAATAAGAAGTGCCTGGATAGGTCGTATTTCCGGTTGCCAATTGGGGAAACCCATTGAACGGATGTCCATGCGCGATGGATACTCCGCGTTACACGATTATCTGTCCGATGTCGGCCCGTTGCCGCTTCGAGATTATGTTGGCTACAAGGAAGGCTATGACATCCAGAAAGAGTGTTGTCACGGTTTCCTCACCCGGAGCGAGCCTGACGATGACATTAACTACAGTTTTCTGGCCTTGCTCATGCTTGAAGAACACGGCAGGGAGCTGTCAACCAATGATGTTGCACGCGCCTGGTTGAAGCGCTTACCCGCGGCCCAGACTTTTACCGCCGAGCGGGCAGCCTACAAAGTTCTGTTGGAGAGGGGGAAAGAATGGTTCCCTGAGACCGGCAATGCAGGGTTCGATCTTTCGGCGTGTTCCGATAACCCTTACAACGACTGGATTGGGGCGCAAATCAGGGCAGATGTTTACGGTTGGGTTTGCCCGGGAAATCCTGAGCTCGCTGCGAGTCTCGTTACCGAGGATGCTTCCCTGTCACATCGAGGTGATGGGGTTTACGGCGCGGTATTTGTCGCTGTGCTCGGTGCGCTGCTGATGGCGCACACCCCGGCGGAGGCCCTGCGTACAGCAAAAACCTATTTGCCTGAGAATTCGGGAGCCATTATTGCGGTGGAGTTAGCGGAAAGCCTGTTGGCTGACCCTGAAGGTGGTGCCAGAATACGTGCCCATTATCAGGGAATGTCTCCGGTCCACACCCTTAACAATCTGGCAATTGTAGTTTGGGCGCTCTTTTCGAATTTGGATGACTTTAGTGCGGCGATCGGAGATGCCGTGGCAGCGGGCCTTGATACAGACTGCAATGGTGCGACGGTTGGCGGGTTGTGGGGGCTCCAGTCGAGCGATATACCCGATCACTGGATAGTCCCCTGGCAGGGAAGAGTAGGGCTGTCCCTTGCAGGTTATGACGAACTCACACTGGATGAACTGGTAGGCCGGACCGTTGCGCTTGCAAAGTCACTCTGACTTTGCGCAGATTACCTGAATGCTCTCAGCGCGCAGGTGATGGTAAAACCCACCAGAGCGGCCAGGAACACATACCCCCCCCAGGAAAACTCAATCACATTCATGAACAGGTCGGCAGCGAACTCCTGCGTGATTCTGTTCGCCTGTCCTGTGGCTTGAGAAAAGAATCCTTCATCGCTTTTCAGTAACTGCTTGATCGCCGGGAATAGTAAGGTTGCCCACACACCCGTCAGAGGCAGGATGACCAGCCTCGACTTACCAAGCAAAAGAAGGATGGGGTTCACAAGACAAAAAGCGATAACAATGTTGGCTTCGCGTTCCGCAACTTGGTGGTAAGACACCTCTCCCAGGACAGGTAGTGAGGTGATCGG
Source organism: Gammaproteobacteria bacterium (assembly GCA_012961165.1). Lineage (GTDB taxonomy): Bacteria > Pseudomonadota > Gammaproteobacteria > Pseudomonadales > Azotimanducaceae > UBA9659. The sequence goes on from DTZW01000133.1 coordinate 22,803, forward strand.
TAGCAAGACGGAAAATGCGACCAGGATGCCTGTCAGGTAGACCCAAACGTCCAGCTGTTTGTTATTCATAGTGAGTGTCCTTGTTTATTACTGCTGTAGAATTTTTCTCGATATCCCCGCAGATATCTTTTCCACACCTGCCTCATCGGTCGGTAGTACCAGAGGCTCTGGAACAGCAATCCCCTTCTGGCAAGCAGGCCGTGCTTCCATGGCCTCAAGCCATCGTTGCAGGTTGTCCAGACCGTCGAGCGAAACGCCTGACCAGAAATACAGCCTGACCCAGCACCAGTTGGCGATGTCAGCGATAGAGAAGTTCTTTGCCAGCCACTCAGAATGATCGAGCTGCCTGTCCAGTACTTCGAATAGCCGGCGCGATTCATTTTGGTACCGTGAAATAGCCGTGGGTATTTTTTCTTCCATGGTGCGAAAGAAAACATTTGCCTGCCCCATCATTGGGCCAATCCCGGACATCTGGAACATCAGCCACTGGATAACCTCAGACCGACCCTTAACGTCGGTCGGCATGAGGCGCCCCGTCTTTTCTGCCAGGTAAATCATGATTGCGCCTGACTCGAACACGGCGAAGCCGTCATCAACCAGGGTTGGGATTCGGCCGTTTGGATTGATGGCGACGTAACCTGCTTCTTTCTGTTGCTGATCCTGGAGGATGATTTTGTGGAGCTGGTATTCGAGCCCGAGTTCTTCCAGGGTGACTGATACTTTCCAGCCGTTTGGGGTTGAGGCGGTATACAGTTCAAGCATGTGCTGATTTCCGATAAGGTGCCGCTATCTTAATCCGAATCAAGCCATGGAGAAAATGTATGGGTCATCCGGTAATTCAGCCAGGGTGCACGGCGGTAATAACCGGTGGTACCTCGACGGTTGCCGGGTAGCCACGCACCTGCTTGTGCCGGGGTTTACCTATACGGGTCTCATTAAGCGTCACGTTCCGGAAAAACCCGCCGCAGCCTGGGAACCCGAACAGGTTGTTAATTACATGTTGCTTAAGAGTCGACGTTCTTAACGTTGTCATCCGGGTCTGCCTTAACGTCTTCAAGTTCTGCTTCTGCGATCTCATTGTCTCGCCACAGGTCACCACCAGGTTCTTCATCTGGCCAGGGTGAAAATGGAAAGGGACGAAGGTTCGAATTGAAGGTCAGGTACTGGAAGGTTTCTAATGCAAAAAAAGACAGGTTGTTACCCAATCGAAGTACGGTCTCATTGACCCGGCCTGTGAACAGGACTGCCACAAACTGAAACAGCGCAACCAGTAATATCAGAAATTCGACGATGTTGTAGGCGACTAGAAACAAAACCATGAACACGCCTCGCATCCAGATTCCTTCGTCTATCAGGTTCTCGCGCATTTCCTCTTTCATGATCTACTCCATTAAAAGTTGGCATTATACTCTCTCTACTCATAGCAATATTGATACCAACTATATTTTCTATAACTATCAATAACTTAGCGGGGTCTTCTGATCTTGAGGGTGGTCCAGATCACTAATTAGTGGCGAAAGGTCTTTGATCCCGCTTTCATGGCCTGCTGATAGGGCATCTAGCACATTTTGTAGACGCCGGTCTCATCATCTTTCTAGCGTGGTTACCCGGAGGGTGGAACAGTTGTAATAAGTGTTTGTTTTGGTGCTGCAAGGCGAGCAGGACCAGGTCAATATCCACTAATGTTGAAATGCGATGTAGGTTATGGTGTCAGGCAGGAACTGGCACTGGCAATTTGAGGGGGAATCGTTCTTGGGATCATCACTAGAAGCAGCAAACGCTGGCGGTTGGCCCGCTCGGTACACCATCATCGTATTGGCAGCACTAGCAGTGTTCATCTGCTATATGGACCGCGTCATTATTTCGATCGCTATTATACCAATGGCCTCTGACTTTAATTGGAGTCCGGAACAACAGGGACGTGTCTTATCCTCGTTTTTCGTTGGTTATCTACTCACCCAGGTCGCCGGGGGATGGCTGGCTGGACGATACGGCGGCAAGGTTGTTCTGGGGGTCGGCGTCATCTTCTGGTCTCTATTTACGATGCTGACCCCGGTCGCGGCCGCTGGCGGATTGACAGCGCTACTTGTCACTAGAGTATTCATGGGTATCGGCGAAGGCATCACCTTCCCCTCCATTTATGCCATGTTCGGCAGATGGATTCCGGAAACTGAGCGCTCCCGAGCGATAGGCATTCTGTTTTCCACCATTCCTCTCGGTAGCGTCTTCGCTCTTTTGGCAACCCCGTGGATCGTCATGCACTACGGCTGGGAAGTGAGCTTTTATGCATTCGGCGCCGTTGGATTTGTCTGGTTGATATTTTGGTACCGTTACGCAGCAGCTACGCCTGAGTCGCATCCAAAAGTTTCCGCACAGGAACTACTGCTGATCAATGGCGACGGGTTGCCGCTTTCGGATTCCCCTCAACCATCGATGAAGACGTTGCTAGGCACACCAGCGGTTTGGGCCATTATTGTCGGACATTTCTGCGCCAACTGGGGAGGATATGTGTTGCTTGCCTGGATGCCCACATACATTTTCAAAGGTCTTGGCGTTGACTTCGCTGCCGTGGGCCTGTTCACCATGATTCCTGCATTCTTCTCTTTCCTGGCGTTGAATGCGGGCGGATGGCTGGCCGATAACCTGATCCAACGTGGATTTAATAAAACGCGGGTACGTAAGATCATGCAGACGGTGGGATTTGGTGGCTCGGCCGCGGTTCTGGCCGTCGTAGGTTATGTCGACAGCGTACCGCTAGCGATCGCACTGATGTCGCTTGGCAATATTTTTGGTGGTGCAATGGCTGGAGGGTTTGGTGTGAATCATTTGGATATTGCACCCAAGGGTGCTGGCGTGATTATGGGGCTCTCGAACACCGCCGGAACGATACCCGGCATTATCGGCGTATACGTTAGTGGTTTGATTTTGGAAGTGACAGGATCCTGGGCGCTGGTGTTTCAGACCGCGGCTGGTGTGCTCACCTTCGGACTGATTTTCTACCTTATCTTTGCAAGCGCAGAGAAGCTGTTTGATTGAATTTCGATAAACTGAGCTGCCAGGTTAGCAGTCTCAGTGCGCTGGAATCGTACCCGTGAGCAGGAGTCCTTCAGTCACCGCGTCTCAGGAGAGCTGGAATGACCGCATCAATCCGATGGCTCAAGGCAACAAAATGGGCGCGGATCTTGAGCTTTTTATCGAGATGCTCAAAGCTTGCAACGGTTTGATAGGGCAGGGCCAGCATTGCCGGTGTGGCAACCAGGGTCAGGATCGAAGCGAAAGCCATGCCCGATACGATGGCCTGCGACAGGGGAACCCACATGCCAGACATCTGGCTGCCATGAACAATCGTCCGGTTGATCAGGTCCACACTAAAGTTTAATGCCAGCGGCAATAGACCAAAGATAGTCGTGAGTGTTGTCAGTAGTACAGGTCGCAGCCGTTGTGCACCCGTTCGAGTGATAAGCGTCACGTAGTCAAGGCCTGGGTTTCTTTTCCTGATGTTATTAAAGGTATCAATAAGAACGATGTTGTTGTTCACTACGATCCCCGCCAGTGCAACGATACCGATCCCGGTTAACAGTGAGCTGAAGGGGCGGTCAGTCACCAGTAGCCCAAGCAGAACACCTGCCGTCGACATGACAACAGCGAACAGAATTAGCAGCGCCTGATACAAACTATTGAATTGGGTAACAAGCAGTACAAACATTAGTAGCAACGATAGGCCGAAGGCGACGGTAGTGAATTGCTGGGATTCTTGCTGTTCTTCGTCTGCGCCCCTGAACTCGATTTTCAGGCGTGGATCAAATTGCTGCGTCTCAAGCCAGGCCCTTAGTTCCTTAACTTTATCGTCGGCCAGCACGCCAGGGCCGACACCTGCGCGAATATACTCGACCGGTTTTCCGTCAACACGCTGGATCGTATCGATGTTGTTTGCAGCTTCGCGCGTCACGAAATTAGAGATAGGCACCTGTCCCTGGCTTGTCCGGATCTTAAGCTGGTCAAGTGCACTGATACCGCGATCCTTCTCAGGATAGCGGACACGGATATCGACTGCATCATCAGACGTGTCCGGGCGATACTCACCTATTTTCACGCCGTTGGTGATCAACTGTACAGCAAAGCCCACCGACGTGACGTCGGCGCCGTAGAGTGCAGCTTGCGCTCTGTCTACGGTTAACCTCCACTCAAGCCCGGGCAACGACCGCGTATCCTCAATATCCCGAAGACCTTCGATGGTATCCATATGGGCGACGACTCTGGCGACGGCGGGCTCCATGAGATCCCTGTCGAAGGAGGAAAACTGTACTTCGATAGGCTTTCCCTGGTGCGGGCCATCCTGCATTTCTTCGATCTCGACCGAGAATCCTGAGAGATCACGCGTCTTTTCCCTGATGTTTTCGAAGATTTCACTGCCCTTAATCGTTCGCTGCGTTTCCGGCAAGAGTTCAAGGTACATTATGCCGATGCGGTCGGCCCCACCCCTTGATGGACCGCCTGGTACCATGGTGTGCAGGTTGATATCTTTGATGCCCTCAATTTCTACGACAATATCTTCGACTTCCGATACCAGCTCGTTGATTTCATAGGCCGACATGTTGCCTTGCGCTTTTACTCGCAGTAATGCGAACTGTGGTTCGGAGTCTGAAAAGAAGATCACACCTCGTCCAAAGTTGCTGTAAGCAATAAAACTTCCGACCAGCACGCTAATCGTTAGCACCATGGTGAGCCACGCATGGTGACTACACCACCCGAGCAGTCTTGCGTACGAACCCGTGATGCCACCCAAAGTCGTTGGGTCGCCATTTTCCATAATATCGAGGTCTCGCCGGAACTGGTCCTGGCCAGTTGCAGCCTTCCCGAACACTGCGCCGATGGCAGGTCCGAAAACAAGGGCGTACAGAAGGCTGCCCAGGAGTACTGTAAAAACAGTTACTGGCAGATAGCGCATGAATTTACCGACTATGCCAGGCCACAGCATCAGAGGCAGAAAAGCGGCCAACGTTGTCGCGACCGAAGCGACCACGGGCCAGAACATACGTTTCGCGGCATCGGCGTAGGCAACCCGCCGGTGCGCCCCTTCAATCATTCGTCGGTCAGCATATTCAGTGACAACGATAGCGCCATCAATCAACATCCCCAGAGAGAGCAACATCCCGAACATCACCATGAAGTTATAGGTATAGCCAATTTGGTGCAGAATCGTAATAGCGAAGACAAGCGATACCGGTATGCCCAGCCCGACGATGAGGCCAGACCTTAGTCCCATTGCAGCGACCACAATGATCATGACCAGCGCAAGAGCAGTGAGTATGTTGCCCTGCAGTTCTCTTACCTGTGTCTCTGCGAAAGGTGCCTTGTCCTGGGTATAGAACACCTGAACTTTGCCGGGCAGGTTGGTTCTGGCTTTTTCAACGATGGCTTTTGCCTTGGCGACGGTCTTGATGATGTTGGCATCGCCACGCTTGATCACATTGATAGAGATCGTGCGTTGGCCGTTAACCCGGGCGTAGCTGGACCGATCCTTGAATCCCCGTTTAATAGTGGCAATGTCTTTAACGGTGATCACTGCATCGGCGCTGGTTTTCAGGGGCAGGTCGAAAATATCTTCGGCTTCTTCTATAAGGCTGGGAACCTTGACAGAGAACCTTCCTTCACCGGTATCGATGCTCCCGGCAGGTACCAGACGATTGTTGCGCGCCAGGGTAGAGATTAATTCTTCGCCTGAGATCTCGTAGGATTCCAACGCGATGGGGTCGATGATGATTTCAAGGACTTCTTCCCGATGCCCTTGCAGTTCAGCATCCATGACCTCTGGGATACTTTCGATTTCGTTGCGAAGGTCCAGGGCAAGACTGTAAAGGGTCCGCTCTGGAACCTCATCGCCTACAAGGTTGATTTGCAGAATGGGGTAGTCTGACGTTGATTTCTCATGGATAATTGGTTCTTCCGTCGACCTCGGGAGTTCTGCTTTGGCCCTGTCCACAGCCTCTCTGAGATCGGTTGATGCCTCATTGACATCATAGTTGGCGTCGAACTCGACGAGCAGCATACCGAAGTTTTCGGTAGCGTAAGAGGTAATTTCTTCCACGCCTTCCACGCTACGGAGCTCGATTTCCATTGGCATGACCAGGAGCCGTTCAGCGTCTTCCGGTGAGATACCCTCGTTGAAAATTTGAACCTGAAAGAAAGGCACCTGGATATAGGGGTCTCCTTCGATCGAGATAGCCTTTAGCGAAAAAATGCCGGCGATGACTACCATCAGCATTAACAAAAGGGTGGTTCGCGTGCGGTTTACTGCTGCGTCGACCAGGGCATTCATAGCGCGGGATTCTCGCTTTTTCTCGCGCCACCTACCAGGTTAAGCAGCCCATGGGTCGTAGAGACTAACTCGCCGGCGACCACGAGTTGCTGGCCAACGACAATGACTTTCGTAATATCCGGAAGACCTGTTACCCAGATACCATCGACTTCATCTTTAAGAATGTCGACTTCATGAAATTCAACGATATTGTCACGGTTGACGGTTCGAACGCCCATTTGACCGGTGTCACTTAACACTAATAACGCAGGTGAAATTTTCTGTGCGTTTAAAGATTCAACCGGTATTGCGATCTGTGCCGTGACGCCACTGGGTATCTTAAAGTCGCGGTTATCAACATGAGCTTCAACGAGATAGGTTCGTGTGCCTTCCTCCGCTGTTTTTGCAATGAAGGTGACTTTGCCGGTGACATGGATGCCTTCAGGCAGCTTAGCGGTCGCTATTTGTCCGGGTTTGATAGACAGGAGTTCGTTTTCAGCCACCTGGCCGATAAGCAACATGGGGTTTAAGTCGACCAGCGTGATGCAGGGAGAGCCCGGAGTAACGTACTGTCCAACTTCCATGTGGGATTTTTCTACGACGCCGTCGAAAGGCGCAACGATATTGATCCTGGCTAACTCAAGCCTGCTTTCTTTTAGTCTGGCCTGGGAAGCCGCGAGCTTGGCTTTTGACTGGGCAATAGCGGTATCGGATTGGAGGCCCTGTTTCGAGAGTTTCAGGGCGCCTTCATATTCGATTCTCGTCTGCTCGGCACTGGCTTGTGACTCTATGAGCCTTGCGCGCCTGTTTTCAATAGATATGTGGCAAAGAAGGTCGCCTTCAGTCACTCGATCACCACGTTCTACCGGGCGACTAACCACAAGGCCGCTTATCTGCGATTGAACAACAACTGAGCGTTTGTTCTGGGTACGTCCGCGAATAGTGAGCACGCGGGATTGTTCAGAGGCGTGGATAGTCGCTACCCTGACTCTGGTCGGTGGTCGCTCTTCCTTTAAGGCGGCGACGCGTCGGTTTGATTCGGTAATGCTCGATGCTGGTGGTTCTGGTGGTTCGCCAAGTTGGCCTGTCGCCAGCCATATGACTACCAGTGCACCAATGACGCATGCCGTAAGATAGGTGGTTCGCATATCGGGTACTCTAATTCATTTGTTATAAAAACATTTCTTTTAAAAACATAGTGGTAAAGGGAGACGATTAAGTGATTGACACGAATAACTACGTGCTGCGCATTTTAGTCATAAAGAGGGATTCATCAAGAGCAGACATGAACACACCTCGCATCCAGGTTCCTTCGCCTGTTAGGTTCTCGCACATTTCCCCTTTCCTGGTCTAGTTAGCTTTCTTCGTCTAGTCCTCTAATTGTTGTCTGTACCGTTATCCGTATCGTTATCTATATCGTTATCTATATCGTTATCTATATCGTTACACGCAAGACTGATGCCAACTATACTTACCTTAAATATCAATAGGTTATCGTATATTCGGCTTCTTCGTGATGGTCAAGACCGCTAATTGTTGGCGAAAGGACCTTAATCCGCCAGGCAATAACACGATACCGCCAAGCGGCGAGGTCTATCCGATATACTTTAGCGAGAGGCGCAGTTGGCCAAGCAAAATGACACGTAGCAAGTTGGAGAATAAGATAGAACTATAAAGCGTATTTCACAGAACAAGCGTCGTTAGTTACCCCACGAATCCACTTTTTTGCACCTTTAATGCTAATACAGAGGAAACAACCCAAGGCGTTACGACCTCTAAGTTACTGATTAATTGAATTATTTTCATAACTAGGATATCGTGCGCGGCGTCTCGTATCTGTAAATTTTTCTACAGTCATTTCGTTTGAAGGCTGGTATCCAGGGTTCACGTCACCTGGACCGGAGCCGAACGCGGATCGCAGAGATATCATGCTCGCGAGATTGCCAGAAAAGTGTGTCAAATGGAGAGGTGTCCGAGTGGCTTAAGGAGCACGCTTGGAAAGCGTGTGTGCGGTCAAACGTACCGAGGGTTCGAATCCCTCCCTCTCCGCCAAATAGTTTGGGTTTGATCAGTTAAATCAAGGTATTGCGTTGCAGTGCTTGCGAATACCCATTCTGGTACCCGCACTGGTACCCAAAATAGCTTTCGCTAATCGCTATTTTTCTTCAAAGATTTTCCAGAAAGCCTCTACCACCTATTTCCAAAATACCCAACACCCACCCCCGGGGTACCCCCCACTCGCCTTTGGGACTCCTACGACCCATGTATTAATAATATGGACGAGTGATTAGTAGATTTAAAAAAATATTTTTCAAAATTCGGATT
>DTZW01000134.1:0-852 GCA_012961165.1 Gammaproteobacteria bacterium
GATCCTAAAATATTCAATGACCCCGACAGCTTCATCGTCGACCGAAAAGATATGTGCCAGCGCGAATCCCGCGGCCAGTACCGGGCCGATGGATTGGCGGCCGGCATTGCCTTTGGTTTGGGCAAGCCCTCTATACATCCCGCTATTCCAGAGGACAGGCCCAGGTCCCGCTATGCACTCACCCGGGACACGGCAGTCACCGCCTCACAGGTGCTGGTTTCGCACCTGGACAACATTCGACTGGCTAAAGGCTCATCGCCGAATTTGTCAGCCCTGACAGTCGGTGAGATGCACACATGCTGGAAACTACCGGTTACATTCTCGAAAAAATAAAATGGAAGGTTGTATGTCTGAAACAATAAAAATGCCTGGCGCGGAAATCGATCCCAGGGTGTTCGATACACCAGAGTTCCAGAAAGACCCATTCCCTATTTACCAGCAGCTTCGCGATCACCACCCGATTTATCACGACCGCTTCCACAACAGATGGATTATTTCGCGATACTGGGACGTGGACGGTGCCTTCCAGGACAACGAGAGCTATGACCGGGCCGTATACAAACCAGATGGACCCTATGATTTTGGGTCCCGGCATGTCTTTGGCCCGAATATTCTTGAATACGGCAACAGCGGTGAACATCGCCGCCTTCGCAATATTGTGGCGGGACAATTTGTCGGCCAGAAGCTGCAGGATTTCATTCCGATGATCCACCAGATATCAGACGAGGTGATCGATAAGTTCATCGATGACGGTGAAGTAGAGATCGTCAAGCAGTTCGCCAGTCAGGTGCCTATCCGGGTTATTTCGAACATGCTTGGCTTACCGCGAGAAGACGAAGACACCTTTGTCGA
>DTZW01000134.1:876-31321 GCA_012961165.1 Gammaproteobacteria bacterium
TTGGTTTTGGCGGTGAACACCTGACGGCAGGCCTCAAGGCCCGCAATGACATGTGGGACTATATCGACCCATTGATCGCAGAAAGGTCAAAGAATCCCGGCGAAGACCTTTTGTCACGGATCTGCGTTGCAGAGATGAACGGCAGCAGAATGACACCCGAAGAAATAAAGGGATTCGTTGCCCTACTGCTCGCCGCAGGTGGAGATACCACCGAAAAGGCCATCGCCAACATGTGGTATCACCTGATGTACACACGACCTGATCAGCTGCAGGATGTGATCGACAATGAAGGCCTGTGGGAGAATGCCTTTACGGAGATGATGAGATACGACCCCGTCGTGCATGCACAGTTTCGATACACCACCCGCGAGATCCAGATGCACAATGATGTCATTCCTGAGCGCGCCGGTGTCATTCTTTATCTCGGTGCAGGCAACAGAGATGAACGAGCGTTCAAAGACCCCGACACATTCGACATTCATCGCGATGACCTGCATATGGGCAAGGAAAATCGATCCGGCCGATACAAAGACGGCAAGAACGGGCACCTTGGCTTCGGTATCGGTCAACATTTTTGCATGGGCTATGCCATGGCAAGGCAGGAGTCAGCCATTGCCTGCTCTAAACTGGCTGCCCGCATCAAGAACCCGCGACCGAAGTACGCTGAACATGCGGGGATTTCATCTCCTTCAATTGATTCCGGCGGATTCAGAACGCCTGCTGAACTATGGATGGAATTTGATTAAAGAGCCCTCAGCGCTACCCGTGTAACCCTTAAATCGAACCTGATCAAGGTCAGAGGGATAAAGTAGACTAGTAGATGCGGATAAAGAGCCCTCAGCGAATGAAATTAAGAGCCCTCAGCGCTACCCGTGTAACCCTTAAATCGAACGTGATCAAGGCCAGAGGAATAAAGAAGACTAGTAGATGACCATAAAGAGCCCTCAGCGCTACCCGTGTAACTCTTAACGGGACCTGATCAAGGTCAGAGAGGTAAAGAAGGCTAGTAGGCGTCCAATGGGAAAAGCCAATGAAAGTGAAGATCGATAAGGAAAGGTGTTTTTTGTCCGGCGAGTGTTACTACAACCATCCTGAGCTGTTCAAAATGGATGACGACGGGCATCCCATCGTACTCGTAGACGATGTCGCTGACGCAGCGCTTCGTCTACACGCCAAAGAAGCTGCGGAAGTCTGCCCAGCTGTTGCCATCAGTCTGGAGGATTAAAGTGGAATATCGAATTCTGGGTAGCACTGGTGTCACCGTTAGCAAATTCTGTTTTGGTGCCGGGATGTTTGGTTATTTTGGTAACAGTGACGAGAAAGAATGTACCCGCATGGTCGATCGCGCCATCGATGCTGGTATCAATTATTTTGATACGTCGGATGTGTACTCCCACGGCGAGTCTGAGACCATCCTTGGCAAGGCACTGAAGGGAAAACGCGAAGACATTATCCTTGCCACCAAATTTGCACTTCCCATGGATGACAACCCCAATCACAGAGGCTCTTCCAGGCGCTGGATCATGGAAGAAGTGGAAAACAGCCTGCGGAGACTGGATACAGACTATATTGACCTTTACCAGGCACACCGGCCGGATGGCACAGTCGACATTGACGAAACCCTGGGCGCTCTCTCTGACCTGGTTCAACAGGGAAAGGTCAGGATGATCGGCACTTCAACCTTTCCTGCTGAGCAGCTAGTTGAAGCTCACTGGTGTTCCGAAAAACGAAACAGGGAACGGTTTCGCTGCGAACAACCGCCTTATTCTATTTTCGCCCGCAGAATTGAAGCGGATATCCTGCCGACCTGCCAACGCTATGATATGGGTGTCGTGGTTTGGAGTCCCCTTTCCCAGGGATGGTTAACCGGAAAATGGCGGCACGGCCAGAAGCCGAACGATACCCATCGCCAGAACCTGCAGCCTCACCTTTACCAGATGGATCGCCCGGACAATGTTCGAAAGCTTGACCTGATCGATCAACTTGATGTCATCGCAAACGACGCCGGTATCTCCATCATGCATATGGCACTGGCTTTCGTCTGCACACACCCCGCCGTGACTTCAGCCATCATTGGTCCCAGAACACTGGAACAGCTGGAAGGCCTGCTTGAAGGCGCAGAGGTAACTCTGGATGACGCTACCCTTGATGCCATCGATGAAATCATCCCGCCTGGCACTAACATCAGCCATGACGATGACGGCTACGTTGCACCAGAGATAGAGGACAAGTCTCTCAGGCGCAGACACGGCAAGGAAGCGTCACACAATCCTGCCAGGGAGACCATGGACAACATCGATGCCTATCGAGATCAACAACAAAAGTAGTCGCCGCTAGAAGTTTCTTGCATTGAACGGGTCATAGTCGTCCTTCATGATGTCACGACTGATTAACAGCTTCATCACTTCCGACGTCCCTGCATAGATCGGAGAAATTGCTGCATCTGTGTACTGCCGAGAGATAGCATACTCATCCATATAACCGGCTCCACCGTGAAGCTGGACACCGAGGGCTGCCGCTCGAACCTGCAGTTCGCTGGTGTGATATTTCGCCTTCGCTGCATCTACCGGTGTTAGAAGACCGGCGTTTTGTGCGGCCACACATTGATCAACAAATGTCTGCGCGATGTCGAGATCTGTTCGGAGTTCTGCCAGTTTAAATTGTGTATTCTGGAAATCCGCAATCTTCTTTCCAAAGATATTTCGTTCTTTAACAAACTGCAACGTCAGGTCAAACGACAGCTGAGCCTGCGAAAGGTATTGGCAGGCACCAATCAGGCGTTCTTCAGCAAGCCCTTCCATCAGGTAGTAAAAGCCCTTGCCGGGTTCACCCAGCACGTGAGATGCCGGAACGCGCACATCATTGAAAAACAGCTCAGAGGTATCCTGCGCCTTCAACCCCATCTTCTTCAGGTTGCGACCCCGCTCAAAACCTTGCATTCCCTGCTCAACCAGGAACAGGGTCATCTCGTGAGGTTTATCGTCTCCCCCGGTCTTCGCCGCAACAACAACAAGGTCCGCGTTGATACCATTTGATATATAGGTCTTCTGGCCATTTAGTAGCCAGTCATCACCATCCTTTTTCGCCCTGCTGCGCATACCCGCCAGATCACTTCCAGCATCTGGCTCGGTCATGGCAATAGCAAGAATGTACTGTCCACTGGTACATTTCGGCAAGAACTCATCCTGCTGGGCGCTAGAACCAAAACGCGTGAGATAGGGACCAACCAGCCGGCTGTGCAGCGTGTTGAACCAATCTGAACATCGAGCGTACGCTGTCTCTTCAATGATGACCTGTTCAAACCGGAAGTCAGTATCACCCATCCCACCATGCTGTTCAGATGGCCACACCATCAGGAACCCATGTTTGCCCGCAGCGGTAAAAGCCTCACGATCCACCCTGCCCTGTTCACGCCAGGCTTCCATATTCGGGACTATCTCCTGGGCAAGGAATTTTCTATAGGCATCTCGAAAGATTACCTGCTCTTCTGTAAATGAACGAGCCAGCATGACGTGTCGCTTCTCCAGCAAATGAGTGTCGAAGTGTATCAAACTGAACGCCCCTGATCTGCTCTCCTACCTGGGCAGATCAGGGGCGGAAAGGCCTAAGGGGGCCCAAGGTGAGGTCCAAAGTGAGGTCTAGCGAATAGCTAGCCGGATTTGGCGCGTTGAGCGTTCAGGAACTTAATGAGCGTTAACGTTTCCGCTGGATCCATTCGACCCACGGGTGAATTGCTGTACGTCGACATCAGCACCTTGCCGCTTTTACTCAACAAGAACTCACTGGGCTGAATGTGATCGCGGCGCTCATCCCACCAGGCGCCCATCGCATCACCATCTTCCCTTGTCATCCCATAGGCAACCGGGAATCCAAGTGGTTCAGCGACTTCTTCAGTTTGTACTTCAGTGTCGACGGTACCGGCAATGATATTGACACCTTCTTCAGCGAACGCAGCACGGCGTTCCTCATAGCCCGCAAGCAGGCGACGGCAATAGGGTCACCAATGGCCTCGATAAAATAGAACGACAGTGAGCGGTGTATCCAGACCTTCAGGCAGATTGATCGCACCTCCGCCTGCAATCTTTAGCGATAGAGATGGAAAAGCATCTCCCGTACCAAGCTTGTCAACCATAATGAGCTCCTTGATTCTATTTTGAACAGCTTAAGTTACCAAGTGTCACACCGATAGATCTGCTCGGCAACCGCCTATACGGGTTCTAGAAATCAACACCACGAGTAAATGCGCCGTCGACCCGAACTGTAGTACCGTTTACCCAGCTTGCGGCGGGACTCGCAAGAAATGTCACGACCCGCGCCACTTCTTCAGCGGTACCCATCCGTTTTGTCGGATGCCAGTCCCGATCGCGCTCATAGAGCGCAGTCGCGTTGTCCTTGATGTTGTTCCAGGCCCCACCTTCAATATAGATAGGCCCAGGTGCGACGGTGTTACAGCGAATCCCTTTCGGGCCCCATTGCTGTGCTCGCTGTGCCATATGGCGAATCGATGCTGCTTTCATGGCACCGTAACTCGGGCTGATCGGGACATCGTGATGTTCCACACCCGTAATCGATGCAATTTGCACCATGACCGCCCTATCAGATTGCTCAAGAAACGGAAGCGCTCCTTCGCTCATTCCAACCATGCCAAGCACATCAATCTCGAAATTCTTGCGCCAGGAATCTGGACCACCATCAGGCTGGCCGCTTCCGGTGGCGTTATGAACCACAATATCGATACCACCCATCTGCTGCGCCGCATCCTTCATCCATTGAACCGTCGCATCATAGTCAGAGACATCACACACGTAACCATAAGCAGTACCATGCTTCGACAATGCCTCAACTGAGGCATCCAGGATATCTTTACGTCGGGCAGCGATACAGACGCTCGCGCCTTCTTTCACAAGGTGTTCAGCCACGGCAAGTCCGATACCCTGGCTACCGCCGGAGATTACTGCTCTTGCTCCCTCTAGTCCCAATTCCATATCTATACTCCTGATTTAAGTTGGTTGCCCACTGAAATGGGTCCTATGAAACCTCTTTACTAGCGCCAGGTTACTGGTAATTTACGTCGCCCCCACAAAAAGAAGGGACCTATTCGCTCGCCGTCACCGAGAAGACGAAGGTCCGGAACTCGCTGCCGAAGTAACGACAACGCCACCTCGGCTTCCAGGCGAGCGGTTGGCGCACCTATGCAAAAATGTACCCCAAGTCCAAACGCCATATGGCGTTTGGACTCACGGTGCAGACTAAATTCATCAGGTTTCTCAAATATCCCGGCGTCCCGATTGGCGGCAGCATAGTTAATATAGACCTTGCTGCCCTCCGGGATTACCTGGCCATGCAGTTCTACATTCCTGGTTGTATTTCTATACAAGCCAAGCACCGGCGGGTCAAACCTTAGGCTTTCCTCGACAGCCGCCCCTATCAGCGATTCATCGTCGAGGATTTCCTGCCAACGGGATGGCACCTCTAACAATCGCCATATCATGTTGGTTATTAATGATGTCGTCGTTTCATTGCCACCCACTAACAGTTGATTCAACATTGATAACGCATCGCCATCAGGAATGTACTCGCCGGTATCGGTTTTTGCACCTGCCACCAGCGTGAGCAGGTCTTCCGGCACCTCTGCGCCGGATTCAATAAGGGACCGGTGGCTCATCATGTGCGCGTGCATGTACGCCTGGAATCTGGTTTGCTCATCTACGTATTGTGATGGATCTTCAGATCCCATCAGCTCCACCTGCATGTCCGACCATCGTTTGAAATCCTCAAGGTCTTCGGAAGGTACTCCGAGCATCCCTGCGATAATAATGACCGGCAATGGAAATGCCAGATCGTCATGAAGATCAAATTCTCGTTCGCCTGCCAAAATATCATCGACCAGTCGATTTGCTAACGGCACAACCAGGGGGCGAAGTTTGGCTACTGCTTTGGGTGTAAATGCCTGCTGTATCAACTTCCTATATTGGGTATGTTGTGGCGGATCACAGAGCATACCCGCGGGTTCTGTGAAACGCGGTCCTTGCCCGAAGTGGCTGCTGAAAGTTTCAATGTCCCGCAGCGCATATTCAACATCTGCGTAGCGGGACAAGGTGTAAAAAGGAGGTTCGAACATATCGCAGTGATGCACCGGGCATTCATTCAACAGATACTGGTGACCCCTGGCGGGGTCTGTCATGACCTCAGGGTCGAAAGGGCTCCAATTCATCAAACTCTCCATTCGTTGATAGGGGTTCAGGCCCCTAGAACCGGGGCTTTTGTATTGTAATGTATTTTTTAGTATTTTCTGAACTCTACTACAGTAATATTCGTATTGGAAAATGCATCGAAGGAGCCACCCTGTGAGCGAACAAAAGAAACCAAATCACGAACTCAGCGCCATGAATTGCCCCCATTCACTGGAAGAAGTTGACCTGTTCTCGCCAGGGGCACAGGAACACTGGTATGAAGCCTACGACATTCTTCATGAACAGGCGCCGGTGCACTGCATTCCCGGTGAAGGATTCGAACCCGGCACGGATGCTTTCATCCTGTCGAAGCATGAAGACATTGCAAATGTCGTCAGGGATCAGGACAGGTATCTGGTCGTCGGAAGCCTGGCCTTACAGCAACTTATCGCGTCTGGAGAAGATCTGTTCGAAATGCCGAACATCGGATCCCTGTTCGCTTCGATGGCCTCACTTAGACCCAACCCTGAACTCTGGAGGACTCATCGCCAGGAACTCACAGACCCCTGGGTAGGTCCGGGCGCTGGCAGGAACCAGGTCATGGTAGATCGCGTCGTCAACGAATGGATCGATCAGTGGATTGATGAAGGCGAAGTCGAGTGGATTTCCCAGTTCGCGCAACCTGTACCGCAAACCGTTATGGCCAATATTCTGGGGTGGCCGACTGCAGACCTGAAACTATTGAAATATTATGGGGACGGAACGGTAAAACCGTTCGTTTATGGTTCCAAGCACAACAACATACTCCCGGCAGAAGAGATTAAAACTCAATTCGAAGTCCTTGATGAATTCAGACAGTACACCGCTGACCTCATCAAGGAAAAGCGAAAGAATCCGGCGGAAGACATGATAAGTTTCCTGACAGAAGTCGAGTATTCGCCCCTAAAGCGAAAACTTCACGATCTGGAAATCAATGGCATCGTTTACGCCATGATCATCGGTGGACTGGAGACTACACAGTATGCAATTTCAGAGCAGGTCCAACTGCTTATCGAACGCCCGAGGGCCTGGGATGAAATCAAAGCAGATCGCAGTAAACTGCGCGCGTTTACGGAAGAAGGGATGCGGCTGAGATCACCAACACAAGGACTCTCGACACGAATTACCAGCCAGGATGAGGTGTTTCAGGGCGTCAAGGTACCCAAGGGCTCCTACCTTCACCTCAGGTGGGCAGCCGCTAATATAGACCCACAGGAATGGGATCACCCGCTGGACCTGAAGTTGGATCGTAAAGCAGGGACCCGACACCTGACATTTTCGCAAGGGGCACGGGTCTGTCCTGGCGCGAGCCTGTCCAGACTCGAACAAATGAGCACCTGGAAGGCAATTTTTGACCGCATAGATAGGTTCGAATATGCTGAGAACAACACATTTCAGCATCAACCCGGTATTATGCTCGGCACGCTCGAACTTAACCTCAAATTTACGAAAACCTGACCGTGAATTTATCTTTGCCACCAGAACACCCTTTTGTCTTTCATCTGGTACAGGCAACACTTTGGGGCGCAGGCACATCGTAACGTCCGCCAGTTTCCTTCAGGTGTTGAACGCCATTCATAGCCATTGAGGCCCGAAGAAAGATAAACGCCCGAAAGACTAAAGGCCGCCGTTAATTTTGATGTCCTGGCCGGTCATCCAGCTGGATGCTTCAGATGCCAAATAAACACACGCAGGCGCAATATCTTCCGGCATGCCAATTCGGCCAAGCGGAATACCGAACTGTTTACCCATATTGGGAATGTCCTCTTCAGTCATCTTGGTAAACTCCAGGAAGACTTCAGTAGGAATCGGACCGGGCGATACAGAATTTACCCGGATACCCAATGGCGCCATCTCTACCGCGAGGGTCTGAGTCAGATTGTTAACGCCGCTCTTCGCGACCGCATAAGGGCCGTTGAAGGGCGATGCTTTGTTACCAGCCTGGGATGAAATATTGATGATGGTACCGCCGCCATTGTCCTTCATGTAATTGCCAGCCGCCTGGGCACCGGTCCATACGGCTCTCAAGTTCAGGTTCATCTGGAAATCCCACTGCTTCTCTGGCATCTCAAGCAGGGTTCTTGGTACACGGTCGTCTGCGCCACCTGCATTGCTGACCCACGAGGTTAATCCACCCATTTCTTTAAAGGTCTGGTCGGCAAGTGCCTGGACCTGTTCGATTTCCATCATATCCGTCGTGATGGCCAGCGCACGCCTGCCCAGCGCACGAACCTTGTCAGCCACGGCTTCAATTTCGTGGGTTCGCCTGGCAGCGACAACGATATCTGCCCCAGCCTCTGCCATACCAATGGCTATCGCCTCCCCAATACCACGACCGCCGCCGGTAACAACGACAACCTGTCCATCAAGCTTGAATTGATCCAAAACACTCATACTTTTTCCTCTATTTATCCCGTAACTCGTTTGTGTAACGGCGGTTGATCGCCGATGGTAATTTCTTCTCCTACCCAGGCACCAAAATTCTCGCCGGTTCGTCCGCTGGCAATGATTTCCATCATCTGGCCGGCAATGTCTTCTGCCTTCATCACAACCGATGCCATTTCCGCTGGAAGTTGCTTAGTCGGAAACAAACCTCTCAGCATTGGTGTGTCGGTGGCACCCATGCACATGCCATTAACTTTCACGTTGTCTTTCTCCAGATACTCTGCCCAGGCATCTGTAAAACCATTTAGCGCCCACTTGGACGCATTGTACAAGTCGGTGTCTGGCTGATTAGTACCATCACTTTTTGCCGGCAACACATAGTAGGTCGACAAATTGATGATATGGCCACCGTCTTTTTGAAGGAACGGTACAACCGCCCTGGACAGCATCATGACACCCTTTAGATTAGTATCCATAATGAAGTCCCAATCATCGATTGCCTGCTGCCATGGACTATCGACAGGCGTCTTTCTCCAGGTGCCAGCGTTGTTAACCAGTACCGCTATTCCGCCCATCCCGGATGCTTTCGATACGACGCGTTCCACATCATCACGTTTTGAAACGTCGGCTACCATCCCCGTAACACCGGGCACATCCAAAACTTCGGTTTTGACATCAAAACCAAGAACCTCGCAACCCTCTTCCGCAAGTCGAATAGCAAACGCCCGTCCAAGGCCCTGCGCCGCGCCGCTCACTATCGCAACTTTTCCTGAGAGGCTCATGATGATTCTCCGAGGAGAACCTGCTCGGGCACGACATAGACATGATCATGCGCGGGCTCCAACTGAACAGGACGACCCATGCAGAAGTTAACGTTCTGGGCGTTTCTTCCGAAGGGTCCTTCCTGCAACATATCGATCATTGCCTGGGCATTGTCTTCCGCCCTCATCCAACTCGCTACTTCTTCGTCTGATGGTTCAAAGTTATGAAAACCGCGCAACATATGTGAATCAGTCGCGCCCATGCAAAAAGCGTTGACCCTGACATTGTGCGGAGCAAGTGCTTTTGCCCATCCATATAAGAATCCATTCAAGCCCCACTTGCCTGCATCGTAAAGGTCCATCGCATCACCGCCTCCGGTTGGCCTCGGCGAATCACCCCAGGGGCAGGTTTCCAGTTTCGGGCAACAGAAATAAGGTGTTCCGCAGGTGACCATGTGATCGGTTGCAATATTGACTATCTCACCACCTTTACCCTGCTCAATCATGATCGGAATAACCGCACGACCAAACAGGTATTCACCCTTAAGGTTAGTGCCAATAATCTGTTCGTAATCCTCGATCGATTTATCCAGTCCATCATCTGCAACACTGGCGCCCCAAACGCCGGCGTTGTTGACCAGAATATCGATACTACCAAATTCTTCCCGGGCACCGTCGACTACTGCACGAACATGGTCCGGGTCCGACACATCACCTTGAGTCGAAACGGCATTAACGCCCAGGGCCCGCAAACTTTCCGCGACCTCGTGAATTTCCTCGCGCAGATCACACACCGCAACATTGACACCTTCCTGCGCCAGTGCTTTTGCATAACTGCTGCCAAGACCAACAGCTGCACCGGTTACAATCGCATTTCTACCTTTCAGTTTGACCATCGTTGCTTTCCTCAAATTTTTCTATTGATTACTTGTGTGGCGCCGGGCATCAATCCCGGCAACTGTTGCCCCCTAAAACCAAAATCTCCAGGCGATGGGAGAGGAATCCACAGGCCACGGGTCTTCAGCCTCATCGGGAAAATGTACCTTCATAATACTGAAAGGACGCACCTGCGCAGTAGCCTCAGCCATGGCTCCCCGATTCAGGTACCAGGTGTGCCGGAGGCGTCGATAGCAAGATATCGCTCGCAACTTGATGGCGAAAGGCGACGCATTAGGTTCCACTACTTTATAGCTATCAGCACTCATCGGCACTCATCAGGAAAAAGTGGTTCGGCGGATTAGAATTTTATACTCTACTACAAAAATTATCCGGAGGGACACCAGGCAACATTCACCCAGCCAGCGGTATTGAAGCCCAGGCTTTATATTTCAACCAACCAGATGGGAGATCGATCTCGTAGAACGGCCCAATGTTTGAGGTACTTGCTGCCCAGGGTCATACTCATGCAGGATTCGTCTCGGCTCAAGAACCATGAGACGAACGCCAACACGTAGCCATGAACCGTGGCCGGTAACGGACCCCAATCAAACTTCATGATAGCGTTACATCTCACTAAAACGGACAACCTTGATGGTTTTCCCCAACCATGGGTATGATTGGGGAATTCTCCCAAATAACAACAAACCGTACGACGAGGCAGATTCATGGTTGAAACAAAAACTGGTCACGATAGATCAAATGGAATTTCATACAACGACATACTGAGAGCAGACAAGGTACCACCACCTGCCGGCTATCTCGAAGACTCTCCCTATCCAGCAGGTGTGACCAAAGTCCCGACCCATCGGTACTTTTCCCAGGAAGCACACGACCTTGAGGTAGAACGGTTGTGGAAACGCGTCTGGCAGATGGCCTGCCATGAATCGGATATCCAGAACGTGGGCGACACCCACGTCTATGACATCGCTTCCCTGTCGTTCATTATCGTTCGCGTATCAGAAGATGAAGTTAAGGCGTTTCCTAATGCCTGCCTGCATAGAGGCCGCGCACTTTGCGATAACCACCGCAAAGAGCTCAAGGTATTTCGCTGTCCGTTCCACGGCTGGTCCTGGCACCTGGACGGCAAACTCAAAGAGATACCGGCACACTGGGATTTCCCCAGCGTCACAGAAGAAGAATACTCTCTGCCAGAAATCAATATTGGCAAATGGGGCGGGTTCTATTTCATTAACCCCGATACAAGCTGCGAACCTCTGGCAGATTTCATTGGTGACTTTGATCGGCACTTTGGTATCCCGTTCGAACGTCGATTTAAAGCAGCGCATCTGGTTAAACGGCTACCATGCAACTGGAAAGTTGCCCAGGAAGCCTTCATGGAGTCTTACCATGTGATTGCGACCCATCCGGAACTTCTGGGCTCATTTGGCGACACAAACTCCAAGTATGATACGTGGGGAAATTTCTCACGGGCTATGTCGCCGTCAGGATATCCAAGCCCTCACACCGGGCTCGAGCAGAACGACCCTTCCTGTTATCCCGATGGTAAGGCCTACCAGAGTATGAAGCACATGATCAGCGGCCACATCTACAGGCGAATCGCTGAAAATGAAGTTGAAGTAGAATTACAGAATGGCCGCACGGGCAGGTTTACCGAATACGCCGAATACATCAGCGGCGAAGTAAAGTCTGCAGACATACAGATGTGTAGCTGGGTTGGTGGGAAAATTGTTCCAGGACAGGAAGATGATCCAATGGTCTATCCGACAGATCCGAGCGAGTATCGTGAATCGTCGGCTGCAGCAAGGCGCGAGGCGATGCGGCCACAGTTTGGAGAATATGTAGACCAGGTCAGTGACGCCGACCTGAATGATGCTATTTACTATTCCCTGTTTCCAAACCTCAGCCCCTGGGCTGACTTCAACCCTATCTTCTACCGGTTCCGTCCGGATGGTGATAACCCAGAGCAATCACTGCACGAAGTGATGTATATGATTCCCCTACCCGAGGGAGTGCCTATGCCTGAACCTGCAAAGTGCACATTCCTCGATATTGATGACGATTACACTGTTGCCGCTGAATTTGGCAGCAATCTGGCAAAGATTTTTAACCAGGATTATGTGAATCATCGAATGGTGCAAAAAGGCCTTCATTCTCATCCCAAAGGAGAGACTATTTTTGCAAGCTACCAGGAGACCAAGATCAGGCATTTCCATGACACGCTGAATCGATGGCTTGAAAGCGAGGAAGCGCCCAAAAGTAAATAGCGCATCAGCAGAAACAAAAAAAGCCCGGCACCGCCGGGCTTTTTTTACAGTGTTAAGCGATGATTTAACCAATAGCTTCGTCGATCAAAGGCATCAATCCGACATTGGACAACAGGTGCCTGACGCTTTCACGATCAGAATCAACGAGAGCACCAAATTCCTCCCGGGTCCAACGCAGGCACTTTGCCTGGTAGGGAAATGATGGCTGTTGCCAGACCTTGCCATCGATTTCTGTTTCAAACTGTTTCTCCCCCGCTGCAATGGCCCGAGCGTTAGCAAGCATCTGTGGCATATGAACCCGCGCCACCTCACCAAGCAGCGCAAGTATCGAATCCGGAATAGAATCCCGGGTCAACCATCCAGACTCTTCCACCTCAAACCCGCAAAGGTCCTCCAAACGTTCAACCCATGCATAGGTCCTTGGGGATTCCTCCAACACGATTTTTGTAGGTGTGGGATCAAAATGGGTCAGGCAGGTAAGTTGGCCATACACGCCAAAATCCGATGATCCAGGTCTGCTACCCATCAAAAACGGGTACTGTTGCAAGTGTGCATCCATCAAAGTCAGGAATCGGTGATAGCTGTCTTCTATGACTGGTGTTGTCACTTCGTTTGAACCTACCACGTACAACCGTTCGATTTGACGGGTCGACACGAACTGTTTCAGTTTCTCGTGTTGCGCTCCCGGAATTCCCGTGTCCCTCAGCAATGGCAGGATGGCACCTGCTTTATCGATATCTGCTTCATACATCCACCGGTAATGGAACATGCAACGGGTTAGCCACTCGTCCGCATAATCTTCAAGTACATAGTTGAGAAAACGGATAACGGGGTCTGTTGGATACAGGCTTCTTTCCTCCGACAACGATTCCAGTTGCGCAAGAATCGGCGTGGAGTCAGTGATCGCCTTTAATTCGCCGCCATCGCCCGCCACGTAGAATGTGGGTAGTAAGCCAACCTTTGGCACAGGCAATACCTCCCAGTCAGGGTAGCCTACAGGTATCGGATTACCGGGCTGACCGATAATGAATCGATAGGGAAGCCTGCGGTAACGCAGCGCCGCGAGGGACTTTCTTGTGTAGGGGCTGCCATGAACACCCTGCAACGTCACGGGTAATTTTAGTTCAGTCATTTCTATTCCATTCAATCATTTCTAATCCGTTCAGTGATTTGTAATACTGCCGGTACTCCCTCGACCATACCAAGGTCGTTCGAATCATAAACCGTACCACTAGCTTAAGTGAAACAACATGCTACTTGACTACAATCGCATCGACCCTGAATTGTTACCCGGACTGGAGACATTCCCCGCGCTAGACTTGAACCGGGAAAATATCTCCAAAATGCGCGACCTCCTCGCTGCACGGCCCCAGCCTTCTTCTTCCGTCGACGTACTCTCGGACAGGAAAACCATAGATACGGAAGACGGCACAGTTGATGTCTATATTTATCGAAAGAATGACCAGCCTGACCAACCTGCTGTACTTTGGATCCATGGCGGCGGTTATATATTGGGTAGCGCGGTAGATGAAAGAGCAAGAATCATTGCTGATCACTGCAACTGCACAGTCTTCTCTGTGGACTACCGCCTGGCACCCGAACATCCCTTCCCCGCAGGCCCGAATGATTGTTACGCAACACTCGCGTGGATAATGAATGACGCCAAAGCACTCGGAATAGATAAGAACCGGGTCGCCATGGGAGGCGCCAGTGCCGGCAGCGGAATGGCCGCCGGCGTTGCGCTCATGAATAGAGACAGGGACAACTTCCCTCTGCAGCTGCAACTGCTGCTTTACCCGATGATCGACAACCTCCACGCAACCAGTTCAGGAAAACTTGAAAATCACCCGGTCTGGAAGCAGTCCACGTCCTTCAACGCCTGGGAAATGTACCTCGATGGCGTTCCGGGTGAGCAGGCCTCACCCTACGCAGCTGCTACAAGGGCAACTGACCTTACCGGGTTACCTCCTGCGTATATATGTGTGGGTTCCGAAGACCTTTTCCGGGATGAAAATATTGACTACGCACAGCGATTAATTGCTGCCGGTGTTCCCTGTGAGTTTTCGATTTTCCCCGGGCTCTATCATGGTGCTGATTCGTTCACCCCCACGGCCAGAGTAAGCCGTCGTCTGAACCAGGCATTTCTTCGCGCGCTTGACCACGCTTTAAATCCGCAGCCTGTCTAAGCCTCACCTTTCAATTTTCGAGCACCCAGCGCTGAAGCCATCGACATGATGTGACGGTTGCCCCGGTTCCATAGAATTTTCAGGGTAACCGTGTTGATCAACCATTTGCCATTCACTTTCTCCAACTGGTCTATGTAGTAACCGCCAAGGGCAAAGTCGGGGCTGCCCTGGTTGTTCTGGAGAAAATGTTCCGCCTTCATGTGCATCCTGCACTGGGCGCGTTCGCCATCTATATCCACGATAGGGTTACTCATGACATGTTGGGTCGAATCCAGTCCGGTAAATAAAACCCTGCAACCGGCGACCCAGTCATCGGCTTTGAGGCTTGAGGAAGGCTGACCGCTGTAGTCTTCGAAATCCATCGTGATGTCTTGCGTGAAAATCGATCTCAATAATTTAAAATCCCGGGTATCAATCCCCTGGGCATACTCGTAGCGCCGCCTCGTGATTTCTGTAAAGTCTTCAAAGTTCATCTCATCCCCATACCCGGTATCTGTTGCAGCCTCGAGACTGACCCTGAGTTCGATCGACTGGACAACGGAAATAATGCCCTTCAATGATCGGACAGTGGCGTAAATCAGCAGGTTATCGGCTACGACATCGGCGAGGTATGCTTCAGCTTATTGGTCAAGCCCGGACATCCAGTTCACTCCGAGCACTACCAAAACCGCAATCCCTTCCACTATCTTTGTTGTTAGCCCTCGCAATTCAATGCCTTGCCTGGGCCCTATCCGAAGTCCTTAACAAGAACGCGCCGAACCATAGGTTCAAATTCTGCGAGAGGCATAGAATCATAGTTCTCGTCAAACGCTGGCATGTCGTACTTCTCAATGAATTCCTTGGTGTACTCAAAGTGAGGATTGTCCGCATGAACATCCCGCGCATTTTTGTCCCCACCAATGTGATCGAAGTAGTAGTACCCTTGGAAAACAGTATGGTTTGCCATCATCCACAGGTTCGCATCTGAGACAAAAGGCTTGAGAATAGCAGCAGCGATCGCACCGTGATCATAGGTGCCAAGCGTGTCACCAATATCATGGAGCAATGCACAGACGACATATTCCTCGTCACGGCCATCACGATGAGCCCTGGTTGCAGTCTGCAAACTGTGCTCAAACCTATCGACATTGAATCCACCAAAATCACCACCCAGCAGTTTTAGGTGCTTGAGCACCCTGTCTGGCAGTCCATCGGCAAAAGCTCTGGCATTCGCCCCAATGACATTTATGTCTTCTTTCGTACATTCATCAAAACGACGGAAGGAAGATCGTTGTTCACTCATGATTACTCTCCAATTTAGTCATGCAACCCATGATGTTCGGAATTCAATAGTCTTGCAAACTGATCCTTACCCGGCACTGCCCAGAATCAGGTCACGCAACCCACTGGAGGATAGTATTTCAATCCAGTAGCCATCCGGGTCCCTGACAAACGCGAGCCCTTTCATATTCCCATCGTCGGGTCTTTTCACGAATTCAACACCCATTTCCTCAAACCGCTCGCAGGCCTTGTATACGTCCGGTACTGAAACACCAATGTGGCCAAAGCCTCGTGGATCATCGTTTCCGTTGTGGTAACTAAACTCGTCATCGTTTTCCGTCCCATAATTATGGGTGAGCTCCAGTAGCGCCGGCTGTTCGAACAACCATTTGGCTCGTTCGGCCCGGTCCTCAGGTATCGCCTCAGTTGGATATCCCATGAAGTACAACGAAAAAGACATCTCGGGGAAATCAAACTTGTCTATTAATACCATACCAAGCACATCCTGGTAAAAAGGCAGGGACTTTCCCGGATCTTTTATCCGGAGCATTGTCTGGTTAAGGACAAAATCGTGGGTTTCTTTCATCTTGTTTTCCTTAAGAGGTGGTGATGGATTACCACCAGTCGATCGTTTCTACATTACATCTGACAGCTGAAACTTTCTGGGTGAAGTCAACAAATGGCCGAGATTCACCCGGCGGTAATATTTCGTTATTCAGTGCGTAGGTTTCCTTTGCTTCAACTAACAAACCTGCGGAGTTCAGCCAGAGCAATTTAACGGTGACATAATGCAGGTCCACATTGCCAACATTAGTAATATGACCCTTCGCTGTTGTCCTGGCCCCCAGGAGCTTATTACATTCGGTCAATATTGCTTTGACCTGGGTACTTCGCTTGGGTTCTGAACTGGATTTTTCCGGGACCGGCAACGCTGAATCTTCTACACCCAATTGCGGCCAGTCACGATACAGTAAGGTTCCAACAACCAGCATCACCACGGCAACAATCAGGATTGTGAGTTTTTGGTCCGTCATAACAGATGATAATACC
Source organism: Gammaproteobacteria bacterium (assembly GCA_012961165.1). Lineage (GTDB taxonomy): Bacteria > Pseudomonadota > Gammaproteobacteria > Pseudomonadales > Azotimanducaceae > UBA9659. Next base: position 17,895 of record DTZW01000134.1, read on the forward strand.
GGTATCCAAACACCCCTGCAGCTACTCTTTGATCGAAAGCGGCTTCACGCCACCAATTGAAACAAGCGATTCAACACAGTCACGCAGGGATTCCTCAAAGGGCCTGAACTCCACGCCCGTAACAGCCTGTATACGCTCATTTCTGCAGTCGCAACCCATCCAGATTGAGCGATACTTTTCTTCCCGCTTCTGGATCTTTTCCGGGTGTATTTCAACGGGTTCGGTCACGTCAAAGGCTAGCTCAGGGAGTACCTCGTCAATTTCCGCACAGACGTCCGCCACATCAATTGCATCTGTAGACCAGGCAATAAATCGATCACCGTTATCAACCTCAGTACTCTCCAGCAATCCAATATGGCAATCAGCGTCATCCCTGACATCGACCGGGTACCAGGGTCGATAGACCCAGTTTTGATCGTACTTGCCAAGTAGCATTTTCTCGATTTGATGTTGCCAGGGGCCAAAATCCTTCTGATGCCTGGAAAGGATTGGGCCAACGTTATCCGAGGGACAACAGGTGATTGCATCCCACCGGCCACTAATTTCAGCAGCTTCCGCAAACGCATCCTCGGCAATGATCTTACCCATAGAATAGCCCTGGCTCTTTGCGGTCCTACGCGGATTGGAATCGTCGGGGTACCTGTCTTCATAGATAACGGGGCGACGAACCAACTCGTCCAGATCCATTTCCGACATCACAGCAGCGAGACTTGAAGTCACGACCACCCTTGTAACCGTTTCGGAAAGGTTAATTGAATTAACAACATGCTGGCAGACCCTTGCGATATATTCGTGGTCTGTGTAGTCGCTCACATGAGAGATGTGCGCTACCCCATGACATCCCTTAAAGATGTCATCGAAGCAGCCATCGTCGTCAAGGTCTGCTGCATGCAGGGTAAGCCGACCAGACGCGAACCCGGGCATCGCCTTGAGAAAATCGACTTTCTCTTCTTTATTGACATCACGGACACACGCTTTTACCCGGTAGCCACGCCCAAGCAATCTGCGGGTCACCCAACCGCCTATAAATCCGGCAGCCCCGGTAACCGCAACGGTCGCGCTTCTTGGAATTGGTGACATGTTGATAGCCTCTATTCAGGAAATATCTGAAGAGCAGAAGTTATATTGATTTTGACAACATAACCAGTTTAGGCGCGAAAATCTCTACCAGAAGCTATCTAAACGAGGTGCTATCTAAACGAGGTGCTATCTAAACGAGGTGCTATCTAAACGAAGAGCTATCTGAACAAGGAGTTACCTAAATGAGACGCCACCTAAATACGCCTTAAAGATTATGTTAGTAGAGAGTCTATCGTCCGAGGGAACACAATCGTCGCAGTTCGTATTTATGGGCAGCATCGATTTTGCGCGTCCAGGAAGCTAGTGGCTCCCGGCAGCATCGCCCCAGACCTGGTTCAACCGACGATCCCTACCGCACCCCGTTCGATAAAAATGATAACGGATCGGATTCTTCTTGTAATAATCCTGGTGCGCTGCTTCGACCGGCCAGAATTTGGCAGTTGGTAGCAGTTCTGTCACCACAAGTTCAGGTTCGAACTGACGTACCACATCGTCTTTTGATGCGTCTGCCAGAGGTCTCTGCTCGTCAGTGAAAAAAATAGCACTACGATAGCTGGGTCCCTTGTCACAAAACTGCCCACGATCATCGAACGGATCAATGTTGTGCCAGAATACTTTCAGCAACTGCTCGTAGCTAACGACTGCAGGGTCATAGGTGACCTTCACTGCTTCATAGTGACCACGATGATTGCCGTTATAGGTTGGGTTTCTGAGCTTTCCACCGGTGAAACCGGATACTGCGCCGGTCACACCTTCGATATCCTGATAGGCAGCTTCGACACACCAGAAACAACCACCTGCGAAAACGGCCGTATCAGCCTGTACGCCGCCAGATAGCAGAAGCACAAACCATAAGATTACCTGGGCCTTTAACCTGTTCAATTTATTGATCCACCTTTCACTAGATCCACCTTTCACTAGGCCCACCTTTCACTAGATCCACCTTTCACTAGGCCCACCTTTCACTATGTATAGAACAAGGACGAACGATTACTGAAAGTGTTACAACCACGATCATTTCAAGCACCAGGCACACTCACCAGCAAATCGTTTCTGGAAAGAAACGTTTAATCAGATCTGTATAGTAAGACTTCAAGGCTACAATATCGGGTGGCGATTTCGATTTTGAATACAGATCATACTGCCTGAACAACCTGACCCAGTTCATCAATTCACGATCCCCATCATCCATCAGATAATCGTAGCCACCTTTATCATGGGCAGCATAAAAGCTGTGATAACGGATAACAAATAACGCTTCCCTGGGCAGGTAAGGCTTCGCCACCATGTACATATATTCATCGTGTCCCCAGGACATGGTGACATTGCGCAGACCCGTGGCTGCTTCATAGATGCCCGTCCCCTGCTGAAATCGCTCGACACTGGTATCAGGGTTATCTTCGAAGAACTCACTACCAACAATGCGCTTATCAAATGGGCAACCTAGCGGGAAGGTATCTCCGACAACGGCCCATTGCGCTTCACCCCAAAGCGCCAGAATTTTGCCCAGGTCATGCACCAGCCCTGTCATCACCAGCCAGTCAGGTTGGCTATCACGTCGAGCGGCTTCTGCTGTCTGAAGCAAATGTTCCAGTTGTGACAATTCGGTATCCGGGTCACTGTCGTCAATCAGCATATTAAGTCGCTCGCAGACTTCCCAGATACCTGATCGTCCCCGGGACAAGCTAGCGAATTCTGCCTTCTTCGCACGAGCGAAATCCAGCGTCTGGTATCGGTGATTCAATCGATAAAAGTCGCCTACGGTTGGCCTGGTCGGATTTTCAAAGTCTCTAAATGTCACTCAATTACCTTACCACCGAGTTGTCGGCGTCATCTCTAAAAAACACTCGGTAGCTTGTCATCTGCAGATAAGATTCGGTCGCTTTTTCAAACTCTGTTCGCTATTTCAAACACTGTCAACATACTTGCGGAGGTTACTGACAATAATTAGATCGCTGGTTAATCAACACCCCAGAGACTGGCCTGGGCAATCCCTTTCATCAGGTAATGCCAATAAAATTCCTCGGATTGATAACCAACCAGGCGTTCACTCAATTCTTCACCACTGGAGCCGAGAAACAGAATTGTGGGTGTCACCACCACACCATACTGTTCCATAAATGACCCGGTAGAGACCCTTGACCCATCAAAATCCGTAATTTGCCGATCTACCCATTCCAGCTCCACAAAATGAACGATGTCGAGCTCACCCCTGGCGTAGGCCGTGTTGAGCAGTTCAGCTTCAAGTTTTGCGCAATACGGACAACCATCCATCGTCACATAGAGCACCAGGACCTTGCTGCTCTTGTCTGCGTTCATCGCTGACTGCCGCAGGTCGGTTGTCTTCGGAAGCTCTGACGCGAACACCTCCAATACAAGCAGCCCTACCAGCATTCCAGCCAAAAGGTTGATTGCCATCACTATTCGCCGCTTTCCCAAATGCTTCCTTTGCCTCTTTTGCCTCTTTTGCCAGGTTTCTGTTTTTAATAATATCATGATATGCTAATGTTCAATATAACTACATTATTAATTGGACAGCCTGATGAACAATGAACCAATCATCTCATGGAAGGTCGCTGGTATCGCCCTGGGTTTATTGCTGACCCTGGCCACTTTCCTGGTCAAACCACTGGGCGTGTCCACTCAATTCGTGGTGACTGATGCAATGGTGACCCACCAGCTAGCGCCCGCATTCGCGGAAAACAATACTTATCTGTCCAAATACGGAGAACAGTCAGGCTGGGGGGTCGGATACGGCTGGATGCTGATTCTTGGAATGATGATTGGCGGAGGTATCACCGCTGCCCTACTTCGTAAAAAGCAGCCACTCCAGGATCAGGGTTCCATGCCAGCCATGTGGGTAGTGCAATTCGGTTCTTCAAGACTCAAACGACTCGCCGCTGCATTCGCCGGCGGCACACTATTGCTGTTCGGTGCCCGCCTGGCGGGGGGATGCACCAGCGGCCATATGATCAGCGGGATTTCGCAGTTGGCCGTCAGTTCGTTCATTTTTGGTGTAGTGACTTTTGCAGTTGCAATCACCACCGCGAAAATCCTTTACAGAAAGACTTAACGGAGGCTTTATGGAACTTCTACTAACCGGATTTCTTATCGGCTGCGCATTTGGCGCAATCCTTTTCTTGGGTGGCGCGACAAGCTACCGAAAGATCCTGGGAACACTCTTACTGAAAGATATGACCATCATCAAACTGATGCTAACGGCAATCGGCGTAGGAAGCCTTGGAATCTATCTTCTGGATTTTGGCGGCCTGGCTAACATGAGCATCAAACCAACTTATCTCTGGGGCGTAGTCGCTGGCGGTGGCATCTTCGGTATTGGCTGGGCGATCTCGGGTTATTGCCCTGGAACTTGCTTAGTCGGGGCTTCGGAAGGAAAACTGGATGCACTCTTTACGTTACTCGGCGCACTGTTTGGCGCATTTGTCTTTGCGATGGCTTTTCCGGTTCTTGATGCCTGGCTGCTGCAAAACGCGAACTTCGGAAAAATCACCCTGGAAGAAGTCATCGGTGTCAGCGGGATCTATCTAGCCATACCCTTCAGCATGATGTTGCTGTTTCTTGCTTTCTTTGTCCTAAAGGACCGATACGAATAACTTTTGTTAGAGATTTTCGATCTATGGATGGATCTGAATATAGCCTTCGTGAATCTTTTCCAGCATATAAGCGACGCCAGTCTGCACACCTTTCGTTCCCGCGAGTACAACCGGCCTTGTGCCGGTTTTACGTTTAATCGTATCCAGGCTATTCAGGCAAACAACAAAGGTCACATTTGAATCCATCAGGCTCTTAATCCGTTCCGAATTCGGGTTAGAGTCCGGATTGGTCAACATATTGACGCCTTTGGCAAAGGTGATAATTTGCACATCAATATGATCAGTCCCACCATAGTAACGAATAAGATTGTTCGCAATATCCAGGGTCAGCGAGAATTTAGCAGGGTCCTTGTCACTGACCTGCAACAGCACATGGCGTTCTGCAAAGGGTTTGTCTGGGTTCAGTTCCTCAGCAGTTGCGGTAAACACCAAAAAAATTCCTACCATTAAAACGATGCTTTGAAAACTTTTGGTCATGATCTTCTCCGTCATGTATGGGCTAACTGTATGGGATATGTATATGGGCTATTTATATGGGCTATTTATATGGGCTATGCGAGCCCCGGATTGCTAGTTATCCCTTTTAAAACAGGCGTTTCAACCCGGTCAACGCTGATCTCTTTTTTGTCCCGCAAATGATCGGCAACAACATCCCAGACCGCCGGCCCCGCGGATTTACTGCCAACTGTCGCCCAGCCGGCAACCTTGTAACGCTTGTTCGAATTAATCAGGGAACCGTCTCGAAGACGTAAATCACTGATCCGCTCACCAAAACCGTTCCGAGGTGCACACGAATAACTCATCCCACCGGTGCGGACCATGTCACCACCCTGCTGGTAATACGGGTCCCGGGTAAAAATGTTGTCCGCGACACTTTCCAGAATCGTTTTCAATTCGTGCCCTTCCATTTCCCGCACATAGGTTTCCGGATACGTCATGCACGTCTGGTCCAGAACCCGCTCCATGGTAATAGTGTCGCCTGGCAGAACGGTGGTTCCCCACCTGAATCCCGGTGAAAGTGAGATCTGCGAATCCAACTGCTCCAGCAACGCATCGCAGATAACCTGGTCAAAGGTGCCATTAAAGTTTCCACGTCTGTATAAAAGCGACTCGGATATCGCCAGCTCTTCATTCAAGGTAGGCAGGTAAGGCGCCCTGACTTCACTGATGTATTTCGCCATCCCCGCGTGCTCATCCAGCAGATTGGAAAACACAGGTAATAGACGATAGCGGTACCCAATCACGCCGGTGCGCCCAAATTCCAGATCCAGAACACCTACAAACTTTCCGTTTGAGCCTGCATTGGTAACGATGGTTTTACCACCGGCATTGTTGACTACCACCGGTACTGGCACTCCATCGTGCGTATGACCACCAAGGATGGCATCGATGCCCGACACCCTTGACGCCAGTTTCAGATCCACGTCCATACCGTTATGCGAGAGCAGGATCACTGCATGTGGTTTCTCCCGAACCCGGATATCCTCGACCAATTGAGCAAGGTCCTCTTCCTGGATACCAAAAGTCCAGTCTGGGATAAAGCGTGAAGGATTCGCGATGGGGGTATAAGGAAAGGCCTGACCGATGACTGCTATTCGATAGCCATTCTGTTCCTTCATCACATAAGGCTTGAAGACGTGACCCGTATCGTCATCAAAAACATCCACGCCCTCAAACATTGCATCTTCAGTCGCGCGAATATTTTGGGCAACAAACTCTCCTTTGAAGTCTGCCGCATTATCAATAACTTCAGCGGCATCGTAGGTGAATTCCCAGTGCCCCGTCATGACGTCAACGCCAAGCAGGTTGCACGCACCTACCATGTCCTTGCCTCGCGTCCAGAGCGCAGTTCCAGAGCCCTGCCAGGTATCTCCCCCATCCAGCAATAACGCACCGCCTGTTTCGCTCCTTAACCTCTCAATTAGCGTGGCCAGGTGACTGAACCCGCCAACCTTGCCGTATCGCTGCGCGGCTTCAGTAAAGTCGAGGTAAGTAAATGCATGGCTTAGCATGGGATTCACTTCCGTCAGTTCAGACAGCAGATTCTTACCCACACGATGAGGCAATTTACCTTTCGCAGAACCTAATCCCAGATTCACACTGGGCTCCCTGAAATAAACAGGCATCAGCTGCGCGTGTGTGTCCGTGATATGTAACACCCGCGCCTGACCAAACTTTGACAACTCATACAGCCCGCTGGCATTTTTGTCGCCCAGTGCGTGACATCCAGACAGTGAAGCCGTGACTCCCGCTTTCGCAATCAGCTCCAGAAATTCGCGGCGATTCATTTTTTACCCCCCGACCATCATGCGGACCATCATGTAGTGGTTGTTAAGAAAAAGACTTATTGAATGTGAACTCACGAAGAGGGTATTCGAGCGCGCCAGACTTCTTTCTCTCTTATCGATTGAGTCACTGAAGCGAGCGCGGTGCGCAGCGCCCTCTTTGAGAGCTCATCCGCGCTGATCAATTGATCGTCGGCGAGCGCAGCTTTCGCTTGTTCGATAAGCTTGCGGGTAATAACCCAACCATGGTCAACGATTCGGGCTTCTTCATGCAGGGATTCAGCCTGCTGAATCTGCTCGCTGACCGAATCGATCGTCAGTTGATCCGCCTGCGCTAACACGCACATCAACAACAGAAACAATAAAGAAACGAGTCGATTCATTTTCTGCTCGCGGGTCCATTGAGGGGTAATCCCTGGCTCATGTAAGTCAGAAAATATTGCAGGTTTCGATAAGTTTCACTCTGGTAAGCCAGTCCTTCCGCACCCACCTGTTCATTACATTCCACAAATCGCCGATGAAGTGGCCCGATCTCCTGCCATTTGAAACGGTAGACGGGCCAGTGTGTCACCTGACCTATCGTTGCACTCAGCGTTTCGGCCCGGAGTTTCATACCTGACATCAGCATGTGGCATTGGCTACAAGAAAAATTAAGCTGGCCTCGTCGGGAGTAGTAGTACTGCTTCCCCGCCTCATAGGCCGCGAGACCTTCAGGAGTCACTTCTATGTCAATTACGCTATCGCGCGAAGCGAATGCCATATAAGCACTTAGCAAGGCGATGTCCTCTCCATTGTAGGCAAGCGGCTCCTCACCACTGGCTACCCTGCAATCGTTAATCGCCAGTTCAAGCGTGACGACGGTCTGCTTTTCACGGTCAAAATAGGGAAAATGTGCTTTGACGTTTCCATCATCGAAGCAGTCCTGATACCCGCTTCCATCTTTGAAGCTTGCGCCAAATAATACTTCGCCGTCATCTACAGAAAATTCATAAGGAGGAAAATCCTCCATCGCCAGCCACTGCTCACGCGTTTGCTCATTGAGCGCATAGGCACCATCAATATGGGAGGCAACTTCAACATCCGGGAATCGCTGTTCGAAATATCCCGCCAGTGCCTGCCGGTCGGATTCAGGATCCGCACTCGCACTGCCCACACCCGCCAGGAGTGCGACCAGACATGCAGTTCCTCTGATCATTTCAGCACAATATCGCCGGATGATGTCTCACCCAGGTTATCGACCCAACTCACTTTAACACTGTCACCAGCATTCGCTTCCTTAATCTTGAATGAGAAGTAAGGGTCTTTAGAGACGGAAGCCCCCCAATGAGCAACCATCACTTCCTTATCGTTGTGAAGACAAGTCACGGTCTCTATGTAATGAGCAGGAATAAACTCACCTGCGTCATCCCTGCGTGTGCCAGTTTCCATAGGATGCGGCATCAGACATTTGATGTTCGCAATTACGCCCTTCAGGCGCCCCCGGATTTTTACGGGTTTTACATTCATATACTCATCCTCCACATCCGCCAATGGTGACTTTTACTTCTCTGCTGGTCATAAAAACCTTGTCGCTGGTTTTCACATAGGCTCTTGCAACAGAACTTTTACCTATCTTTATTCGAGTGCTGACATCAGCAAGACTCATTTCCCCGATATCAAAAACAGCTGACAGAGGATTTGGGTTTTCATCAATGACAATTACAATCTGGGTGACGCCTTCTATCTCAGTTGCGACGGTCGCCGGCACGACCGCACCGTTTTCTGCAATGTCAGGCAACCTGAATGTGATCTCGGCACTTTCCTCTATAGGCAAATCACCAAACAGCATATCAACAACATTGTTAGTCTTGCCCGCATTAAAAGCGCCTGTTGCGCGGGCAAAAACTGCGCCTGGAAAACTCACCATCGCTGCGACAGCGGCAAGGCTTTTTACGAACCATCTTCTTGAAAGGTTAGTATTCATGGGTTCCTCATAATGAATAGATATATTCTAACACTTGATCGATTTCTTCCTCGGTCAGGATTAAATGCCGGCCATAAGGAGGCATTACTGTTTCCGGGTTTTGTGCAGTAGCGTCCCATATCTGGGACCGAAGTTTCGCAGCGTTGGGATAGCGAAGTTTCATGCTGATTAACGGCGGTGCAATGGTGCCTGTCATCTCGGCGCCCTGGACAAAATGACAGGAGAGACAGTTACCCTTGTTACGGTTCTCGGCAATCGCTTTTCCCCGTTCGATGGTGGACGATGCACCGGCGTGTAAACAAGGTAGTAATAATATTGAGAGCATCAAGTAACGAATCACAAGCTTTCTCCCACCATATAAACAACCGCACTTTCGACCTCTTCGTCCGACAGGTGGCTAAAGCCGCCCTTTGGCAACATGATGCCGGTTTCCCCCTGAAAACCCTCAATGGCATGCCTGACCAACACTTGCATCCCCTGGTCAACGCGTCCGCTCCAGTCTCTGTCGTCACGAGGCTTTGGTGCACCCGTAACGCCATTGTCATGGCACAAACCACAGGCCTGGCGATAAATGTCTTCACCTACAGGGACTGGCAGAGGCGCGGACCGTGCGATGACAGCCTGGGCGGGCTGACGCTCAACACTGGTGACCACATGAATAGAACCGGGTTCTTTGCAATCTTTCATACAGCGGACATTATAAGTGTCCGGCCGCGAATCCGGAACAAAGTTGGGTTTGTTAGGCAGATCAACCGTGGAAAAATTTTCACGGGACAGCACAAAGTCGTCAGCAACAAGATCATTCAGGAACAGCACGTAGGCTGTGATCGCATACACCTCGGTGTCCGATAAAGATTCCGGCTGAGTGTAAGGCATAGCGCGGTTGATATAGTCCCAGAGCGTACTGGTATGGGGCCAGTAACTTCCCACAGTGCGATGCGGCCGCTTATCGGTCAATGTTCCCTCACCGCCCGCTAACGCCGGAAACTGATTATTACCTTCGCCAAAACTGCCGTGACATTCGGCGCACTTGTCTTCGTAAAGGTACTCGCCATCTTCAACGGAACCAGCGCCGGGCGGCAGGCCTTTACCGTCAGGCCTTACATCAATATCCCATCCTGAAATTTCTTCGATGGTTGCGGTTTTCCCGTACCCATAAAGGGCACCTTCATCTGCAGAGCTGACACTTGCAAACATGCCACCTCCAAACAAAGCGACAAACAAAACAATCTGGGTTCTACGAAAGCTGGACATTCGCGATGCTCCCGTCCGGTCGAACCTGCCACGTGTGAATCGCATTCTTATGATAAATCGAGCTTGTCCCGCGGACCTTTTTCAATTGTGCATAAGTTGGTTGCACAAAGCCTGTTTCATCAACGGCACGGCTCTGGAGAAGCAGTGGCGAACCGTCCCAGTCCAGTTCAATCCCGAAGCGGGTGAGCGCCTTGGGCAAAACGATGCTGGTGAACCTGGCTTCCCTCCAACTGATACCACCATCTGTAGACACATCGACATGTTTTATTTTTCCATGTCCTGACCAGGCAAGGCCCTCCACCCAATACCTGCCTTTCTGTTTCCAGGGCTTCTCTGGCGATGGGCTAGTAATGACAGAATTACATTCCTGAACGAAGCTGAACTCTCTTGATGTGCCATCAGGCATCAGATCGGAGTACTTTGAAGTCTCTTCACGGTGATGCCAGGGCTTGTCGCCAACCTCCAGCCGCCTTAACCACTTAACGCAGGTATTGCCTTCCCACCCAGGATTGATCAGGCGAACCGGGTATCCCTGTTCAGGGCGAAGCATCTCTCCGTTTTGCGCGTAAACAATCATCGCGTCATCCATGGCTTTATTCATCGGAATAGAGCGACTCATGTGCGAGCCGTCCGCGCCTTCAGCCAGGACCCAGTTAGCACCCTTCTTAACACCGGCTTCTGATAACAGCGTGGACAACATCACACCTGTCCACTCGCAGCAGGCAAGCATTCCGTGGGTAAACTGGACACCATCCATCTGCGCACCCCGCCACTCCATGCCACCGTTCGCTGGGCATTCCAGGAACCTGATGACAGAAGAAGAGGGAAACTTCATCAAGTCTTCCATCGTGAAAATAAGAGGCCGGTCGACCATCCCGTGAATCATTAGCCGGTGTTCAGCAGGTTCTATTGCTGGCAACCCTGCATGATATCGCTCGAATACCACCCCACTTGGAGTAATAATCCCCTTCAGGTCTGCCAGTGGCGTAAAACTGATCGAGGCAATCCTGTCGGGTGTAAGCCAATCCACTGTTCTTCGCTGGACATTACTTTCAAACGGGGACGGTTGGCCATACGGATTCGTTAACACGCCGGGCCCTAGTGATCTTGTCCATGCGGGGACGTTGGGCGGAAGGTTATTGCCTGTAGCACTGACTCCCGGCACGAGTCCTGCGGCAGCACCACCAACGAGGCCCATCGAGCCCATCAGGAATCTCCGCCTTGCAAGCTCCGGCTTCGGCAGCAGCTCCCCTGCCTGCTTATCGGTCTTTTCCATCAATCCGGCCCTTGTTTAGAACTATCTGTTCTATCGATAGATGTTTTTGTACGTATATTATAAAATTCTTACATATTAATATAAACAGCGCAACTACAAGTTCAGCTGAATTTTTAAACCAGCACGTGCTACGAAAAACTGGTAACTTTTCCCGCTTTTCAAATCTTATCACTGTAGTAAAGGAACTAATCCATGGATCTCGAAACCATGCAAACTTCGGCCACAAGAGCTAGCGATATGCTCAAGCTTTTAGGCCATCCGCATCGATTGATGGTGCTCTGTGAACTCAAGATGGGCGAAAAATCTGTGAGCGAACTCGCCAATAAGGTTGGCGTGAACCAATCCCCGCTCAGCCAGCACCTGGCGCGAATGCGCTATGAAGACGTGGTGGAAACCCGCCGCGACGGGCAGACCGTCTATTACTCGTTGAAAGAAGGTGAGGCATCTCTATTGATTGAGTCCCTGTACGAAATCTTCTGCGCACCCAACGCCTAACTTTTTTTGAGCCGAGACCATCTGAGCGGTGGCCATCAAGGTACAACCGTTTAAGATGCGCGCTTAATAAAGTGAGTCAACCTGGATTCACAACACCTGGAACCCACAATCGAACCATCCCCATCTAGCGCGCAGCACGAAAGGTCCCGTCGCACACTACTCGCTTCCCTGGTCATCATGGGGATGGGCTTTACCGTTCTGTTTCCTGTGCTTGCACCCCTTGGCCGTGAACTCGGGCTGCAGGACTTTCAGATCACCAGCATTATTTCCATCTCGTCACTGACGGTATTTCTCTCTTCTCCACACTGGGGTAGGTTAAGCGACCGATATGGCCGAAGACGCGTCATGTTGATCGGCGTGTTCGGGTTTTCCCTGGGGACTATTATATTCAACACGGTGCTTAACCTTGGCCTGTCAGGTTGGTTGCTGGGCACGCCGCTCTTTATCTGCCTGATTGTTGCGCGCGTGACACACGCAAGCCTTATGTCCGCCGGAATGCCCGCCGCGACGGCCTACATGGCTGACATCACAGATGTCAGCAACCGAACAAAAGGAATGGGAGCCGCCGGTGCAGCCAATAACATCGGATCTATTCTTGGCCCGGCACTGGCCGGTCTGGCGGTCATATCGCTGCTCACGCCCTTGTGGACAATCGCGGTCTTCGCGTTTCTCAATGGTCTATTTATCCTCAAGTTCCTGCCTGAATCGCCCCACAACCCAGGTGAGCACAGACCGGCTAGACGACTCCGCTACTCGGACCCACGAATACTGCCATTTGTCATTGTCGGGGTTTGCATGTTTACAGGATTTGCACTTGTGCAGCAGACGATGGGCTTCAGGTTTCAGGATGTTCTGGGTCTTGGTCCCGGCGAAACTGCCCAGACCTTTGGCCTGGCCATGATGTGCACTGGCGCAGCATCATTGTTTGCACAGCTAGTGATCGTCCAAAGACTCGATATCAAACCTTTTACACTGCTAAGACTCGCCATGCCCCTGTTAATCGTTGCATTCACGTTGATGACTTTCGTGGAGACACAATTACTGCTCACCCTTGCCATGACATTCCTTGGATTCGGCATGGGACTGGCAGGCCCCGGATTCATGGCTGGCGCATCCCTGGCAGTTTCTCCGGCAGAACAGGGTGCCGTTGCCGGGGTCGCAGGTTCGTGCGGCCCCCTTGGCTTTACTATTGGCCCGTTCATCGGCGGCTTGATGTATCAATATAACCCGACAATTCCCTATGCTTTCGCCGCAGGGATGTATGTTATTTTGTTTATCGCCATGTTCTGGCTCGTAAAACGAGTAAGCGTTCATGCCGACTGACATACGCCAAGAAACCGCAAGGATAGATCGTGGATAAGACCAAACCTGCAAAACGCGCCACTAGCCTCGCCGAATTGCGAGAGATAACCAAACCGCTCTTTTCTGCAGAAGGATATGAGACGGGATTGGCGCTGAAA
>DTZW01000135.1:0-29864 GCA_012961165.1 Gammaproteobacteria bacterium
GCGATGGTGACGGTATGATCAGTGCCGAGGAATTTCAACCACCTCGACGTCGAGGCATGATTGAGCATATGGATGTCAATAGCGACGGCGTAGTCACGCTGGAGGAAATCAATCAGCAGATTGGTGATCGGCAAACAAAAATGGCCGATCGACAGGTAAAGGAGACCGCTAGAATACACACGTTTTTTAATGACGCTGACACTAATGGCGACGGCTCCGTTACCCAGGAAGAAGCACAGGCGGCGGCTTTCAATCGCGTCGATGAAAACCGGGATGGTTATCTGACCGAGGAAGAGTTACGTAAGGCGAAACCGCCTCACGGTGGCAGGCATGGGCCGGGTGGTCCTGGCGAGCGGGGTGGTCCGCACGGTGATTCCTGATTGAGTACCATCAATGGTTGAGGAAGATGATCGAAGAGTTATTGAACAGGTACTTGCCGGAAGCGAGCCTGCTTTCCGGCAGATCGTCGACCAGCATTCTCAGCGCATATTCAATTATATCCGGCGCATGACTCGCAACGGTACCGAGGCTGAAGATATCGCTCAGGAGACATTCATTCGATTTTGGGTGTCGAGAGACCGGTTCGACCCGGACAGGGTAAAACTCACGACATGGTTGCACCGGATCGCCCGCAATCTTTGTGTCGATTATTTTCGACAAACGCAGCTGCAAGAAAGACAGGTACCAGTGCAATCAGACAACCAGGATAGTCCTGATACAGACTACGAACTTAGTATTCGTGCAGCGGTTGTACATAAGGCGTTAATGACTCTTTCCGAAAGACAGCGTAGTGCCATTGTTCTCTGTCACTACCAGAACTTCAGCCAGCACGATGCTGCCCATATACTGGACTTGTCTGTGGATGCCCTGGAGTCTTTGCTGCGACGGGGCAGGAGTAAACTGAAACAGATACTGGCGAAGGAGTTGGAATGAACCTGGAACGATTTACGCTGATCGTTGAAAGCTATGGTGCAGATTCGCAGCAGTGGCCGGGGGACGAACGTGTCGAGGCGCTGGAATTCTCGCGTACTTCAACCGACGCTATGTCATTACTCGATCAGGCAGCGGAACTGGATCAGCATTTAGCCTTGTTTGAATTACCTAACAGTGAGCTCTCAGTGCAGCGGATTGAGATGGGTATCCTTTCCGCGTTGAAGCAGGGAACGTTGAAACAGGGAACGTTGGAACGATTATTGAACTGGGTTTTACCGGATTTTGATGATCTTGCCCACACATTGTGGCGTCCGACGCTGGTGGCGTGTATGCCGTTGCTGCTTGGGGTTGCCATTGGTCTCACGCTGACCAACAACACCTATGAACTATCATCGGATGAAGAGCTGAGTTTGCTGGCTTTCACCGATACCTTCAGTGAGGAATGGAGCAATGAATAGGAAGGTACTTCTGGTAGCACTACTGGTCTTCTCGATTGGCCTGAACCTGGTATTTATTGGCGTTGCTGTGGGACGTCATTTGTTCGGCATGTCGCCTGGTAGAGCTCACTTTGAATGGATGACCCAGGAAGTCAGTGAAGAGACGCGCAGAAAATTGCGATCGTCCATGCGTGAACATATGCAGGAATCCCTGCCTGCTCGCAGAGAACTGCGCAAAGCCCAGCATCAACTTCGCTCTGCCATTACCACTGAAGAGTATGTGGAGACTGATGTGGTCGCGAGGCTTGCAGACGTTCGCAGAGCATCGGCTGATCTTCAGGAGTCCATGCACAAGCAAATGGTGGAAAACCTTCGACAACTTGCGCCAGAGGAGCGTAGCCATGTCCTGGGCATGATGAAGCGTCATGACAATAGGGGGCGGCGCGGCCCGCCATCAGAACATCCTGGAAGACCGGGCGATCCGCCTCAGGGATAGAACCAGGGCGCGCAACGCAGCAGTTCAGGTAGCGAATCACTCGGTTAGATGCTTGAACATGCTCACTGAAAAACATACAGTCCATCCTTAATCGGCGCTCAAGTAGTGCCTGCCAACAATTAATTTAATCAAGGAGTTAGCATGGACATTTCAGGTAGTAAGGCTATTTTTGTCGGCGGTGCTTCGGGCATGTGCCGCGCAACGGCGACTGAATTTGCAGGGAAGGGCGGTCAGGTATCGATCCTCGATTTGGAAAGTTCTGACGGCGTAGCTGTTGCGCAGGAATTAGGTGGCAAATTCTACCCTTGCAACGTGATGGATTACGACGATATGGCGGATGTGATGGACAGTGCTGTATCTGACATGGGCGGTTTGCATTACGTCGTCAACACAGCAGGCGGCGGTGGTGCGCAGCGAACGCTCAAGAAGGATGGCACGCGGCATTCACTGTCTGACTTTCGTCGGGTGATTGATCTCAACCTGATCGCCTCATTCAATATCAACGGTATTGCGGCAGAACATATGGCAAAAAATGAACCTAATGCCGATGGTGAACGTGGGGTGATGATCAACACAGCCTCGATTGCCGCTTTCGAAGGGCAAATCGGGCAGGTCTCATATACAGCAGCAAAAGCCGGTATTGCGGGAATGACGCTGACCATGGCAAGGGACCTTGGCGTGCTTGGTATACGATGTATGACGATTGCACCCAGCCTGTTCGACACGGGTCTTACTGCGGGCATTCCTGATGAAGCTGCGCTGCAGTTGACCAAGGACGCTGCGTTCCCTCGTAGAATGGGTCAGCCGCATGAATTCGCCACCATGGCGATAGCGATCTATGAATGCCCGATGATGAATGGTTCGACCATTCGTGTGGATGCCGGGCAGCGATTCGCGCCTCGTTAATGGTAGGCTAACAAAAACTTTCCTGAGTACTTTAGAGCGTTTTTGAAAGTCATTAAGCGTAGCTAGTAAACGTAAACAGCAAACAGGTATAAAGAGTTGATGCATCAGTATTCGGCACAAGAGGTTGCCACATTCGACCATGTTGTTCGGGAGCGACATTCAGTCAGGGGTTTTTTATCCCGGAAAATTCCGGATGAACTTATGCAGAAGGTGTTTGAAACTGCACGATGGTCGCCTTCCGGTACCAACGTTCAACCCTGGCAAATTTGTGTTGCCTCGGGTGAGACGCGAGATCGAATTCGGTCCGAATTGCTGGATCGAGTCGCCAACAAAATCAGCACTAATCCCGACCACCCGGGTGATGGCAAGATTGGAGATATCTGGCGTGAACGAAAACGAGCCTGTGCGCGTGCACTCTATGGCGCGATGGGCATTGAATGGGAAGACCGCGTGGGTCGCGGTGCTGCAGCGAAGCGCAATCATGAGCTGTTCGACGCCCCTCACGTTGCGTTTCTGTGTATCGACGATGTGTTTGGTAAACATACCGTCGCAGACGTCGGTATGTATGCCCAAACCCTGATGTTAGCGATGAGTGTTAATGGCATTGCATCGTGCGCGCAAGGTTCGCTGCGGGATTACCCAGATCTGGTTCGTGAAACATTTGGGCTGGCGCCGCAGGTAAAAGTTTTGTTCGGCATTAGTTTTGGTTTTGAAGACCAGAATGTCGCTGCGAATCAGGCAAGGACCGAACGGGCACCGGTTTCAGAGACGGTGCAGTTCCTGAATTAAGTAGAGGTGGCTGGTATGCTCAGATAATGGATATCGAAGACATACTTAATCTTGACACGTATCCCGTTGATGATTCGGGAACACCCGGTGGTCAGGCGTTGATAGATCGCTGTCGTGGTGACCTCTTGGGGAATCTCTATTGCACGATCCCTGATTTTGTTTCTCCGCAGGCTTTAGCATTAATGGCAGAGGAAGCGGCAGGTTTGAAGGCGGGAGCCTATCATAACCATTCACTCAGAAATTGTTACCTGCACCAGAGCAAAGATACGGCACTCCCGCAAGACCATGCGCGTAACTTGCAGGACAGGTCCAGTGTTCGCATGATTGCCTATGATCAACTGGTGGAAGCCTCGCCGTTAAAGACTTTTTATCAATCGGAAATAGTTCAGGAACTGGTTGCCGGGATAGTTGGTGAAGGTCCTCTCTATCCCAACATAGATCCCTACCAACCGGCAAATTATGTCTATTACGAGAATGGGGATGAGTCATCATGGCATTTTGATAGCGACAATTCCTTTACGATGACGCTGATGATTCAGCCGGCTGACAATGGCGGCATTTTTCAGATGTCTGGCAACACTCGTAGTGCATCCTCAGAAAACTACCAGCAGGTCAGAGACGTGTTGACTGGAAAGCGAGAAGATACGATTGTTAGTATTGGTCGCGAACCCGGTGCGCTTTGTATCTTCAAGGGCTGTCATTCGTTACACAGGGTGTCACCTGTTGTGGGTGATCAGCTACGCATTATGGGTGTATTCGTTTATGAATTCAGTCCGGGCGTTGGGGGAGACCCTAAAGTTAATGCGACTATCTATGGACCACGTGCCCTGGGTAACCCTGGGTAACCCTGGGTAATTAGATACAACGTTACTCATCAAGGAACGAAATGACTGTCATAAAGAGAAAAATTGGAACCTTAGCGGTTCACCCTATTGGGCTTGGGTGTATGAATCTGAGTCACGCCTATGGTCCGGCACAGCAACATGATGACGCCATCGCGTTCCTGCGCAAGGCGATCGATATGGGCTATGACTTCTTTGATACGGCGACCATATATGGGATGGGTGGCAATGAAAAACTGATCGGCGAGGCACTGAAAGGTCGACGCGGTGACTTTGTTCTGGCCAGCAAATGCGTCATTGGGTTTAAAGACGGTAAACGTCTGCTTGATGCCAGTCCCGAGGCCATCAAGAGCGCTTGTGAGGCCAGTCTTGAAAGACTGCAAACTGATGTTATAGACCTTTACTACATGCATCGGCCCGACCCGAATGTGCCTATTGAGGAATCGGTTGGCGCGCTCGCAGACCTGGTGGGGCAGGGCAAGATCCGAATGATTGGCCTGTCAGAGGTGTCAGCGGATACAATTCGCAGAGCGCACTCGGTGCATCCGATTTCAGCGATCCAATCTGAGTATTCGCTTATGACCCGTAACCCGGAAATCGCGGTGCTTGATGTTTGCCGGGAGCTGGGTGTCACTTTCGTACCTTTCTCTCCTGTCGGACGAGGCTATTTAGCGGACGAACCGCTGGATCCTAATGGTTATAAGGATGGTGACCTGAGGCGCACTTTCCCACGCTTCACTGACCCGCATTTCTCGGCTAATTTAGGCCTGCTGGAGAAAGCCAGGCAACATGCATCCGACTTGGGTTGTACGATTGCGCAGCTTGCCCTGGCCTGGACCCTTGCCCAGGATAAGGGCGTGGTGCCTATCCCTGGTACGACGAACCTTGAGCACCTGGAAGACAACTTTAATGCAGCATCCATTGTTCTGCCGGCCGAAGTGCTGGCGACATTGAATGATGAATTTGCGCCTGAAGCGATATCAGGGCCTCGTTATTCCGAGCCAGCTCAGGCGAGTGTAACAACCGAAAGGTTCTCTTTCGAATAGGCCTGGGGCAAGTGAGTATAATCCCGAATTTTGTAAATTAAATTAATGGAGTGGTCGTTGTGTCTGAACAAATGTCCCTGAATGAGGCAATGTACAATTGTCGCGCTATGCGCCGCCTGGAATCGCGTGAAGTTCCTGAAGCCGATTTGATCCAGCTGATTGATGCGGCAAACCAGGCACCTTCTGGCTCGAACACACAGAACGCACGTTGGGTTGTTGTGAGGGACGCCTCGCAGAAACAGAGACTGGCGGACCTTAACCGTAAACATGCGGAACCCTATATTGCGCCGCAGCGAGCGAATCCGCCGAATGAAAAACACAAACGGTTGCTTGATGCGGTGGTATGGCAAATGGACCATATGCATGAAATCCCCGTATTAATAGTAGCCTGCTTTGACTATCCCGAAAAGGTTGAGGGGCTGGGCGTTTATCGAAGTGCGGGTTCAGTCTGGCCGGGTATTCAAAACCTGTTACTCGCAGCGCGGTCATTGGGACTAGGTGCAGCGCCAACAACACTTGCCCTGCGGGACCAGGATGCTGTCAGGGAGGTGTTGAACCTGCCAGAAACCTTTGCAGCGCTTTGCTTGATTCCCGTTGGTTATCCCAAGGGGAAATTTGGGCCGGTCAGCCGAAAGCCGGTTGCAGACGTTATGCGTTTTGATCGCTGGTAAGTACTGCGATCAGTCGAAAGGGTCGAGATCTTCAAACGAAGGGTCGCCATCCAGAAGCGCAAGCGCCTTCGGCGACATTTGGGTGTGGTAATCGGCCGTCAGATAGCGGTCGTAACCAGCCTGGTCCGGAAATGAAATAAAGTAAAAATAAGTCTGTGGTTGGCCGCGGACCCGGCGCACATCATAAATCGAGCCTGGTTCGTTGGATACAACATCCAGCATCAGTTGAGATACCAGGGCTTCCAGTTCTGCTTCTTTACCTTTGTGTACTTTAAGACGAATTATTTGGCCGATCATTTTATACTCTCATGGTGCATACCAGATGGGTGAAGTGTAAGCGCGTCCGTGTGTTTTCTTTCTCCCGAACAGCCTGTAAACCTGATGCCAACTGCTGCCAGCTAAAACGGGTTCCAGCGTCGGTTTTATGGAAAGGGGGTTCCAGGCGAGTGCGGCCTCGAAATAGTTTCTTTGGTTAGCATCCGAGCGCCTTACGGGTGCTCGCTATACCTCCAGTGTATATCCCGCGGATAACCTTGGATGCGGCTGCTTCGTCAGCACCTTTGGGTTCGAAAGTGCCGGACCAGTTCACTGTGCATGCGTTTTCGCCGTTGGCGGTGATCTCAACGTGGGATGAATAATTAGAGACAGGTAAAGGGTTATCTTCGTTCAGTATTGAATATCCGAATACGAGCTTCTCGCTATCGTGTTCGTTGAGACGTTCAATAACCTGTCCACCGCCCATGGTAATCGTTCGCACTGCACCAACGCCGTCACCCTCGAGTTCAAAAGCGGTGATAGCGCCACCAACTTTGATACGACCGAAGTCTCCAAGAACTTTAAAGACGTCATTGGCATTGGCAGCGATGGTTTCTACGACGGTTACGATTGTCATGTGGGTTCCCTATTTGTCTTGAGTTAATTAGATTGCGATATCAGCAAGATTGTCGTTGATACCTTCTGTGCTGACGCAATGCAAGAACATCTTACCTCCCCCGGCTGAATTGACCTATATCCCCGCCGCAGACCAGGGGTGTGATGATGTAAATGAACAGTAAGCGGGTATTTATCCCACGGGTTAATCGCTAGTCGCAGCGACGTCCAGATGGTGAGCCGGAAAGCGGGCGTACAAAGGATCGACAAGCAGATCATGGAGCTGAATATTGATCTCACTCCGCTGCACCCCGAGACGGAGCTGCGCAAGGCAGGCGTGATCTTCGACTGATTCCCCTTGTAACCGGGGCATTAACTACTACCAGAAAGTAAAGCCTGTTACGGGTCGCGTGTCTGTTTCGGCGTGGTTAGGGTCAAGATAGATCGTGAATATTTTGACGCTATCTGATTCACATCGCATGATGTATTTATCGAGTTTGTTGCCAAAAGGGCCATCTTCTGACGCGCTCACGTGTTTGTACTCGGGTATCGCGCCATTTTCACAATCCAGGCTGTCAATGTATTCGCGAGTACTGCCTGGTCCCTCGGTCTTCACAGGATTTCCTGCAGAGCCAAACTCCGGCTCGGTTTGTTCAGCAAATGCTGCGCCAACATAGAGGAGCAGCGTCGGGAATAGCACTGAGGGCAGCGTGTCCATGGTAATAGTATACCCCTTGATTTAGGCAGGGCGTACCTTCGCTGAGGCACTGACTCTATGCGGCGGTCAGGGTAATGAGGAGTTGATTTTACCGGGTTTTTGGCCTGTTTTACTGGAAATCAGCGCTAACTGAGTTGAAATTTATCCGCGGTAAATGCCTCGAAAGTTCGCTCAAGGTCCTCGATTCCACCTGCCAGTGGCGCAATGATATGGGTATGAACACCGCCATCCGCGTCCTCCTGGATACGCTCCCGAATTTCGCCTTCCGTTCCGATAATAGCGATCTCGTCGATCAACTCGTCGGTTAGTGCGCTGCTGGTCTTATCACGGTCTTTTTCGGCCCAGCCTGCACTGATGGTTGCTGCGGCATCTTCGTATCCGGCCCAGGCGAGAAATTTGTTGTAAACGGGTGTCGCATAGTAGGGCGCGAAAGCGGCTCTAAAGAGGTTTCTCCCGTACTCCTTGTCGTCTGTGCATAAAACCATCGCCCGGTTAACGACTTCCACGTCCTGCCAATCCTTGTTCGCGCGTTGCGCGCCGCGTTTAACGGCTTCCATCATTTTCGGCAGGGCGCCTTTCGGCCAAAGGTTGAAAATCACACCGTCACCAACCTCAGCTGCCATTTCAACCATGTTCTGGCGAAGACATCCGATGTATACAGGAGGTGGGTTCTCAAGGGGCATCTGTCTGTAACCCCTGCTTGATTGTGTCACACCCTGGAAGTCGGTCTTTTCTCCCTTTAGCATCTGCTTGACCAACTGCGCGGTTTCTTTAACCCGGGTCAGTGGTTTATCCAATGGAATGCCATTCCACTGTCCCATGATTGTCTGGCTGGAAGACCCAATCCCGAGTACGAACCGTCCGGGAATGACCTGCTCGATGACATTGGCTGTCGCTGCCAGGACGGACGGCGACCTTGTATAAACGGGTGTTACCGCAACGCCAATGCGGATATTGCCGGTTGCTTGTCCAAGTGCGGCAACCTGGGTAAGGCTGTCTGGTGCACCTGCATCGCCAAACCAGGCGTCAGTGTAGCCATTGTCTTCTGCCCATTTCAGCCTTGCTGCTGTGTCTGCCAGTCTGGGCCCGGCAGGTAAGGTCACTGCCATTCTTTTTTTCAATGTCATGAGAAATCCCTAATTACTATCAATACTTGTCCAGTTCTTGTGCAGCTCTTGTGCAGCTCTTGTCCAGGGTTCGTTGAGTTACCAGTTGTTGATGTGCATAACCGTTTCAACGGGGGGACGGTAGGCCGGTTTGAAACTGGTTCCTTTGGTATATCCGATTGGAATGAGTGCAACCTGCATATAATCATCAAAGGGTATTCCAATAATGTCTGCGACTTCTTTTTCCTGCATCAGGTGTAGCGTTGTCCATGCGGTTCCAATACCCCTTGCGCGGGCCGCGAGCATGAAATTCCAGGCAGCCGGTATGATTGAGCCGAGTGTCCCGGTTTGGGAGATAATGTTGCTTGTTTCAGGTGAGTCTGTGCGCCCGGCAATACAGGGGATAAGCAGAGCAGGTACCTTGCCCATGTTCTCGGCCAGATAATCCGCAGATGATGCAGAACGGGTTTGGCTGTCGGTCAGGTTATTGTCACCGCTATCCATATGCAACTTGTGTATGGCAATGGGCATATCACGATAGATTGAAAATGCCTGTCGGTAGATCTCTCCGATTTTTGCCTTTTTGGCAGGGTCAGTCACGAAAACGAACTGCCATCCCTGGGCGTTTGATCCAGTGGGTGCCTGTACGGCAACTTCCATGCATTCCCGCAGCACATCCTCAGACACAGGCCGACCGAGATCTAAACGTTTACGGACTGCCCTTGTCGTACTTAATAGCTCGTCGTTACTTAAACCCAATTGTTCATGGGGCATTGCAGATTCCTTTGGTTGGCAATAATGTTGTTTTCATTCTTGATGCTATCACAAGGAAACATCCGTTGGCCCGGTAGAACGGTGGGGATAAGGTTTCTTCCTCCCGCTATGGAAGGTTTGTCGTCGACCAACCAAAAGGATTTTGTGCGCACGGCGTGTCGTGCGATTTTAGCGACCTGGCTTTCCTAGGATTTGTCACCTGCTGCTCGAACAATGAACGCGGGCTTCGACTCACTGACCTTCGCCCAGGTTTTTCCTGTTTCTTCTACGCTCATAAGCCGGATGACTTCAGCTGCGACATTCTCGGGCGTCATAAATATCGCGTCACGACTGCGCTGGGCCTCAGGGATGATTCCAGTATCTATACCGCCAGGGCAGATCGCGTTAATTTTGATGTTTCGTTCAGCAAGCGTTGGGGCGAGACTGCGCACCAGGCCAACTACAGC
Organism: Gammaproteobacteria bacterium; assembly: GCA_012961165.1. GTDB lineage: Bacteria > Pseudomonadota > Gammaproteobacteria > Pseudomonadales > Azotimanducaceae > UBA9659. The sequence continues at coordinate 10,035 of DTZW01000135.1, forward strand.
GTGTTTACTCATTGCGTATAGAGGATCAACCGAATAGGGAGTGATGCCCGCGAGCGAAGCGGTGACCACGATGGCTGACCCCGAAGGTAGTAAAGGTAGCAAAGCCTGCAGGCCAAATACGACGCCGTCCACATTCACACTCATCATGCGTCTGTAACGATCTATCGACATTGCGTCGAATTGGTATTCTGTAAGAGGAGCCTCGGGTGGGGCGATCTGGATACCGGCATTGAGATGAATATTAGTCGGAGCGCCCAGTTCAGACAGCCGTTCAACGACCTTTTGCCAGTCACTGACACTACCAACATCGCAGTGTTCGTAAATCGCACCACACGATTGCGCGACCGCCTGTCCATCCTTGTCAGCGACGTCCAGTGCAAGTACGCGTTGCCCCATTGCTGCGACGGATCTCGTCACAGAAGCCCCAATTCCGGAAGCGGCTCCGGTGACGACCCAAACGCTTGAATTCTCGGTAATTGGTCTGCTCCTTCTGGCACTATCGGATGGCTATCTTACGGTGAACCGGTCGCGCTGTTAAGCGCCTTTACGCTCCATATTTACTGCAGGCGAATGGTTATTCTGGTCAGCACCCAATAAGGTAGAATTTGTGGCTTCCTTTTTGACGCTGCTTTAACAGCGCCTGAAAAGAGCAACGAGTGTGAGTGCGGCTACGGAACTGTCGCGATAATGGATAACGATGATGAAACTGATTACCGGTAATTTGAGTCCGTACTCGGCGAAAGTACGAATGCAACGGTATCCTGCACCAGAGCCTGTCATTCCCAACCTTCTGTAACGTAGATAGGCCCTACTTCTTAGCCTTTTTGGTCCTGTCCCTGACTAGCCTAAAAAACTACCTGTAATCACTGTATTCATTTTGCGCCTACCCTGATTCGCCTGAAAACCTATGGTCTAGACAAGGTCAATCAGAAAGGGCTTACAGGGCTTCTGAAGCCTTCCTATCGCGATAAGCTTTAGCCTTACACGCGTCAGTACAATACTTCCTATCGGGTCTTCCGGCCTTCACCTTACCGCATTGAATACAGGTGAATTCCACTGGTGGCCTCCTGGTCCTCAATGGATTGTTGTGCGCGTTCTGGCACCATTGATCACAGAATATCTTATCTGTCCGGCCGGTTAACGGTCTCCTGCACTGGATACATTTTCTCATGGCTCACTTCCCGTCAGTTTGGCTCTCTCTGCCCTTTCTTCTGCGGTTAACTTCCTAGCGCCCTTCGCTAACATTCTCGCCTCCATTGCGGCTTCCGCTTACGGCGACCTAGCTTCCTGCTTGGTGGGGCCGCGTCTCTGCTCCTTGGCTTTCCTCTCAGCCCTGATAGCCTCCTTCTCAGCCTCGGACTTTTTAGGGAACGGGACATAGCCTTCTGCCTCCATCCTGTCGAACACTTTATTGACGTGGTCCTCTATAATGGTATTGAGTGCCGCCGTTTCTTTCTGGCGCTTTTCCAGCTCTCGCTCTAGCGCCTTCACTTCGCGGTCGCCTCTCCTTCTTAGGACGCCTAGCGCTTTCCCTGCTTTGATAACATTGGCGTTCGCCACGGTCAGGGGCTCTGACTTCTTTGGTGAATGCCGACTGATTTCGTCCACACCCGTTATCGTTTGCCCTTCTCGCGGCCCGAATTCTATTACCTCGGTGGTTGTCCAAGCAGCTTTGATTCGCTTCACCCTTGCCTCTATAAGCGCAAGAACATAAGCCCAGCTCGACCCTGTCACAAGGGAGTTGCCACCCTGAAGAAAAGGAAACTCCTGGCCACTGTAGCTATCGGTGAAGTCAGTTCTTTCTTCGTTAACTTCTTCATCCAACGCCACTCGCTGGCCCAATTGAAGAAGCAGCGATTCAACAGAATGAATCTTGCCATTGTCGGTCAGCCACTTTAGGAAAAGTTGTGTCGCTTCTAACCTTGCCGCGCCATACATATATGATGACCGCTTTTCCCCGATCACCTCCAGGTTAAAGTCGTTCCACAGTCTGCGCAGCCTTCTGGCATCCAGCCCGGTCATGACTCGCATGTGGTTTAAGAATGTATCTCTAATCATGTCTGTCTATCCTGTCTCTGTTAGGACAACCGTCCTTGTGTCGCCATGGACACGTTAGGGCAATTAACCTAGTTTCCAGTAACTGACTTGCCCCTGGCTGGGATTAGTAGCCACACGGCAATCATTGGAGCCGTGATGTACACCTTCTTCTCCTTGGCCGAAATTGGCCGTTATTAAGTAGACAACCTGTTAATCAATAAGTTCAATAATAAGTGATATAACCTTATCATTAATCGATGGTGCTACTGTTCAGTGAATTACTTATTTCACCGGATTTTACTAAGACGAACACTGCAGGAGATAGACCGAGGGACTAGCAGCCCTGATCCGATGGCCTGATGTCGCAGCGCTCAAAACTCCAGAGGCAGCCACAGGTGTTTTTCAAAAATCGCGTTACGCTGCTCGATCAGTATCGGGTCGTAACCACTGATGCTTTTGGCCAGTGCACCCCATCCCTGCCTGAGTGAATCCGGCATCGGGTTGTCCTCGTGAGGTAACGCTTCCAGCATGTTGGAGAAACAGGCCCAGTAGATGTCTGCTGCTGTCATTGACTCGCCGACCAGATAAATGGAACCCGCCGCTGTTTGGGATTTGATGGTCTTCGCCAGGTAACCCAAAATCTGTTCAACACGCTCGATCGCCGTTTTCACAGCAACTTCGGAAAAGCCGTATTCCCGAAACATGGGGTTTTTTTCGAACACGACATCACCATGCGCCTGATAGGTGACATTTAACATGAGCATCCGGGCGTGCCAGGCCATTCCTCCTTCATTGCAGATTTCACTGGCGATGCCGACCATCTGGATTCGCTGATCAATATCTTGGGGATAAAGCGACGGGCCATTGCCGAGTCTTTCTGCAAGATCCAGGATCTCCTGCCATCGTACCCTTGGGGGTTCATCAAGGTATAAGGCAATCGGAGCATTCCTGTGACCGGTCCATGCGACCAGTTCCGGGTTGTCCCGTCCGCCGATCTGCTCTGCAGCTTTGTAGCCTATTTCATGCCATCGCAAAACGGCTTTGGCGGCCTCGCTCCAGGGTCCGGGTACATCGCGGGTCAACACCAGTCTTAGCCCTGATTCCTTTTTTACTTGTGCAATTGTCAGGTAATCCATGCCCGCTTCCTTGAGATGAGTGGTGTGGAGAGTAGACCAGATGTTGCCGGACAGCCAGATTTTAAGGGTGCTATGCTCTTGGCTTCAGCGAAACCGCGGCAGTGGCGAATTGAGTCAATTTTGAAAACACCCTGGTATTACGGTTGGAACATTGTTGGCGTCAGTCTTGTTTTTCAGGGTGTCTTGTTCGGGTCTATATTCTTTTCGTACACCCTGTGGGTTGGAGAATGGCTTGATGACCAAAACCTGGGTGTGACACTAACTTATGTGATGGTACCCATCACTATCCTAAACCTTGCACAGAGTCTGATGTCGCCTTTCGCTGGCTACGCCATGGACAGGTATTCCATCAGGACGTTGATCTGTACCGGTACCACGTGTGCGGGATTCGGTTATGTGCTTATCTCGCTGACAACAGAATTCTGGCAGATCATCGCGATCTACGGCACCTTGATCATGGCCGGTGTCCTGCTGGCCGGTCCGTTGGCGGCGCAGACCCTGGCAGCGAAATGGTTTGGTAAAAATCGCGGCCTGGCGATTGGGATTTCAACTACAGGCACTTCAATTGGTGGTGTTGTCATGGCTCCCGTTGTGACTTTGCTCCATCAGTCTTATGGCTGGCGTGATGCCCACTGGATGTTGGGGATAGCCTTTGTTGCAGTCATTCTGCCGCTCGTATGGCTGACTGTTCGAAGCACACCGGCGGAGCTGGGTATTGAAGCTGAATCAGCCGGTGAATCGGTTAGCGCGTCGGAAGAACTACAAGAAAGGTATTGGACGATTGCTGAAATTCTCAGGCAGCGAACGTTTTGGATTGTCGTGTTGTCCTTTTTGCCATTGGTCACCGCATTTGGGAGCATCCAGCAACATTTGCGACCCTATGCAGAGACCCTTGGGGTCGACGCTATGCAGACAGCATTCCTGATATCTGTTTTTGCAACAATCATGATTCTGGGTAAGCTTTTCTTCGGCATGATGGCGGACAGGTTTGATCATCGTGGGCTGTTTGGTCTGTCGTTGCTGGCATGTGCCGTCGCTGTGCTTGGGTTACTGACAAGCCCAACCTATTCAATGCTCATCGTCTTAAGTGGCCTGCTTGGATTTTCTGCCGGCGGTTTTTTGCCATTACTCGGTGCGATAGTTGCGTCACGGTTTGGTGTTGCTTCTTTTGGAAGTGTCATGGGACTTTTAGGCCCGTTCCTTGCTGCTAGTGCCTTTGGCCCCATGATCTTCTCGACGCTGTTTCAGCTCCACGGTAACTACAACCTGGCGCTCTGGGTCGCGCTTGCTGTGCTTATTCCCGGCGCAGTGGCGATGGTCTTTCTGCCAAAGCGTTAAGACCGAAGATGCCCAAACACTCGTTCAAGCGCATTGGGTGAACCCATTGCGCCAACACCTGCTTTGATGATGGCATCACCCTGTTCGACGGAATCGTAGTTGGCGACAGCATCGCCACCAGCGTGCTTAATTTTTTCGACTACTTCGTCTGCCACCTGATGTTGGGCGCTTCCCGTTCCATCGTAGGCAATCCCCGGGGCGTTGCGAGAATAGTGGCTGAACATCCCAGGACATGACGTGACTGTTAAATACGTATAATCCATTCCACCTATTGAGGAAACATGTGCCATGGATAGTTGTCGCCTTTGCAAGGAAGAGGGTGGTGCCCTGGTCTGGTCAGGTGCGGATTGCCGAATAGTCCAGGTCAATGACCCTGGTTTACCCGGTTTTTGCCGCGTCATCTGGCATCAGCATATTGCGGAAATGTCAGCGCTGAATCATGCCCAGAGAAATCTTTTAATGCACATTGTCGTTGGCGTAGAAGAGGTCATCGCTAGCACGATGAAGCCAGCAAAAATTAACCTGGCATCGCTTGGTAACCAGGTACCTCATCTTCACTGGCACATCATTCCCCGGTATGAAGATGACCCGTATTTTCCAGATTCAGTCTGGTCGGAGAAACACCGGGATACCAATGAGGCTGTCACTCTGAAGAGACAAGCAATGGCAGAGCTGTTGCCCGTTCTGATTAGGGAACAAGCCGATAGCTGGCGGGTCTCTTAGATGTCAATTAGCCAGTAGAAGCATCGCATTACCCGCCATGACGAACAGGCAGATTGTGCTTAAAAGGAACAGTGCAAACCTGATCATGACCTTGTTGATCGTCGCCTGGACAAGGCTGTGTACAACTCTGATGACGACGTAGGCCCATGCTAGGTAGAGGTTCAATCCATCCCCTAGTCCAATCATTGCGCTTGCCAGTGCCGTGGCATAAAAAGCCGTTGGTTGCTCCAGCAGGTGGTTGTAATTGTCTGCTTTCGACTGGATGTGCTTGGGTAGTTTGGCGCCCAGTTCCGAGGTTCTTTCTCCCTGTTCCGGCCCCATTTTTTGTTCTGCCATATAGGGAAGCCGGGTAGCGGCCATCCAGGCAAGCATTACCAGTGTCCACAGGACCAGTACCAGCACAGGTAAAATGATCGGTGAATATCCTATTAGTAGATCAGTCATGCTTCTCTCTCAAGTGATTCAGCGTCATTGCTGAAGCCAGTCTTCCAGATAATCCTGATAATGTCAGCGTCTGTTTAACCGTTAACCTTCCAGAATCTCTTTGAGCGTGTGTACTTGATGGATGAGTGGCTCATTGTCGTTCTGATAGAGCGCTTCTATAGAATACTGGGCGGAGAAGGATTCAAAATAGTCGAAGGCGTCAAACGGAGGCAGTTGCAGATCCATATGCACCTTGACCGAAGGCCGGCGTCACGACGATTAGCTGACTGAATGATGCTTCGATAATCGGTTGATCCCTGGTGATGATCCGCGTCAGCACATAGCCTGCCATGAGGACCAGAATGGCTTTTGTCGAGTTGATTTTTGTCGTACCAGACACCAGCTGGTCATAGAATGGTGTTTGTTGGTTATCGTCTGCAATCAAGTTTGGCGTATTATGAGTCGGCTTGGTCACTTAATTGTTCTACCATGACGCTGCCTGAACTAGGCGTGATATGGGCATTAGAAGCAAGAAGTCGCTGCCGAGCAAGTGAAGTGAGCAGGAAGTGACGATCATAGGCCTTTATTTGGGAACACTCCTTCCGTTACACTCCTACCACGAATTCACTACGGTTAATGAGCACGCCTATGAGGTATGAATCTCCTAAAACCACCAGGGAGGCAGTTACACTGCTTTCCAAAGAAAAAGGCGAGGCATTTGTGCTTGCCGGTGGTACTGACTTACTGGTCCGGTTACGGATGGATATGATCGATCCAGATCTGATGATCGATATCAAACGTATTCCGGCCATGAATGAAATTAAGAAAACGGCTACCGGTTTCAAGATCGGCGCAGCCGTCTCCGGCAGGCAACTGGGCGCTAGCAAAGCGCTTGTCAAAGCCTGGCCAGGTGTTGTCGAGGCAACAAACCTGATTGGCTCAGACCAGATTCAGGGTCGATGCACAATGGTAGGTAACCTTTGCAATGCATCACCGGCGGCTGACAGTGTGCCTGCGATGATCGCTGCAGGTGCGAAGGCGGTGGTCGTCGGAAAGGCCAAACGTCGTACAGTTGCCGTAGAAAACATCGTCACGGGCCCTGGCCAGACTTCACTGGCCAAAGGCGAAATTATTGAAGCAATTACATTGCCCAAGCGTCCGGCAAAATCCGGTGATGCGTACCTGAGATTCATTCCGCGGACAGAAATGGATATTGCTGTTGTTGGTGTTGCAGTGAGCCTGACGTGTAAGCGCGGTGTTATTGATAGAGCGAGGGTTTCCCTGGGTGCTGTAGCACCAACCCCGTTGCTGGTTAAGCAAGCAGCGGCCGCCATTATCGGTACAAAGCTGGATAAAGAGGCGCTGGAGAACCTGGCTGCAGCTTGTTCAGCAGCATGTAATCCAATAGATGATAAGCGCGGCACGGTTGAATACCGGGTCAGGGTTGCCGGTGTACTGGCAAAACGCGCTGCGAATATTGCCTTTGAACGGGCGGGAGGTAAGAAATGACAGGCGTACACGTTGCAACAAGTATTAATGGTGACCCGGTAGAGTATGTCTGTCCGGCGGACGAATCACTGCTTGATGTGCTGCGGGATCGCGTCGGACTGACCGGTGTGAAGGAAGGCTGTGGCACAGGCGATTGTGGTGCATGCAGTATCACACTTGACGGCACTTTGGTCTGTGCGTGCCTGGTGCTGGGAGCTGAGGCTGAAGGTCGAAAAATCACAACTATCGAAGGTATGGCGGATGGCGAGAAGTTACATCCCCTGCAGCGACGGTTTATCGATAATGCCGCGTTGCAGTGCGGCGTTTGTACGCCGGGCTTTCTCATCGCTGCCAAGTCGCTCTTGGACGATAACCCAGAGCCGACGGTCGAGGAAATCCGCTATGCGCTGGCGGGTAATCTCTGCCGATGTACCGGTTATGACAAAATTGTTAGGGCTGTTCAGGCCGCGGCGAAAGATCTTCGTCGTCAGAAGAAATAGGAGGGCGACATATGAAGCACGATCAGAAATATACAGGACAGGAATTTAAAGTTGTTGGTGCCAGAGTTGAACGACCTGATGGTGTCGACAAGGTCACAGGGCGTGCCCGATATGGCGCTGATGCCAATGCGCCGGGACAACTCGTCGGCCTTGTGCTCAGGTCACCGCATGCTCATGCCCGTATTGTGAAAATCGATACCTCGAAGGCCGAAAAGGTTGCGGGCGTCAAAGCTGTACTGACTTCGGCAGATCTGCCAGACCTGACAAACGGTGATGCAGGAAATTATGCGACGCTGGTGAATTGCATGGCCCGTGACAGGGTACTCTATGACGGTCACGCAGTTGCCGCCGTGGCGGCGACCGATAAATCTTCAGCAAAGAAAGCGTTAAAACTGATCAAGGTCACTTACGAAAAGTTGCCGCACGTAACAGATGTCGACGAGGCGCTGAAGAAAGGCGCGCCGCTGGTTCAGCCGACCAACCAGCACGATGGAAAGCCCAGTAACAAATCCGGTCATTATGAGTTTGGCCATGGTGATATTGACGCAGGGTTGCTAGAAGCTGATATCGTGATGGAACGCAGCTACAAGACAGAACAGACGCACCAGGGATATATTGAACCCCATGCGTGTCTCGCGACGGTCGGTCCGGATGGCAGTGGTGAACTCTGGGTAACGACACAGGGTCACTTTTCATTTCGTATCATGTGTGCAGCTTTACTTGGTATGGATGTGGCGAAGCTTAAAGTAACTTCGTCTGAAATCGGTGGCGGCTTTGGCGGCAAGACCCATGTCTGGATAGAACCTGTAGCATTGGCGCTGGCCCGAAAATCTAATCGTCCGGTCAAGATGGTGATGAGCCGGGAAGAGGTGTTCAAGGCATCTGGACCAACCTGCGCGACTTCTATGGATGTAAAAATCGGCGCAAAAAAAGATGGCACGATTACAGCTGCGTTTATCGAATGCAGATATTCTGATGGCCCTTTTCCAGGGATCTGGGGCATGCTGGGTGGCATGACAGCATGGGCCTGTTATGACCTGAAGAATTGTAAAGCGGTTGGTGTCGATGTGCTGGTCAATCGACCGAAAGTAGCTGCTTATCGAGCGCCTTCAGCTCCGATGATGGCCTTTGGTGTCGAAAGCACCATTGACCAACTTGCGAAAGAACTGGATATCGATCCCGTCGAGTTTAGGCTTCGTAATGTTGCGAAAGAGGGTACGCGTTCTTCTTACGGTCCCATTTATGGCCCGATTGGAATCGAACCGACGCTGCAGGCGGTGAGAGATCACCCGCATATGAGGGCAAAGTTGCGTAAAAATCAGGGCAGGGGTATGGCCAGCGGTTTCTGGTTCAACATTGGCGGTCAAACGTGCAGTGACCTGAATATTGGGGTTGATGGAACGGTCAACCTGACAGTAGGCACAGTTGATGTGGGGGGTGCTCGTGCCTCGCTGTCGCTCATAGCGGCGGAGGAGCTGGGAATTTCCTACGACCAGGTAAAAACTAATATTGGTGACACCTCTTCCCTTGGTCACAACGATACAACCGAGGGCAGCAGGGGTACCTTCTCGTCAGGAATGGCGACTATTTTTGCGGCGCGCGAAGCCATTGAAGTGATGAAATCACGTGCAGCACAGATGTGGGGTATTCCCGAGGACGCGGTTGAATGGAAAGACGGAGAGGCCAGAGCTGTTGGTGCGGAACACGGCAACCTGCCTGCGCTCTCACTGAAAGAGATTGCCGCAGAAGCTGGCGCTACAGGTGGGCCGATTGCGGGACATCATGAAGTCACCGCGGACGGCTCCGGCGTTTCCTTTGCTTCACATATTTGTGATGTTGAAGTGGACCCTGAAACCGGCAAGACAACCGTGCTCCGCTACACGGTTGTACAGGATGCAGGCAAGGCAATCCATCCGGATTACGTCGAAGGTCAGTTCCAGGGTGCAGCTGCCCAGGGTATAGGCTGGGCGCTAAACGAGGAATATGTCTACGGTGAGGATGGCTGTCTGCAGAATGCTGGCTTCCTGGATTATCGTGTCCCGGTTTGTTCCGATCTGCCATTTATTGATACCAAGATTCTGGAGATTCCAAATCCCAATCACCCCTATGGCATTAGAGGTGTGGGTGAATGCTCCATTGTTCCGCCACTTGCGGCCATTGGCAATGCCGTGTCGAATGCCGTTGGCGTGCGCCTGAATCATGTTCCCATGTCGCCGCCGCGGATCCTCAAGGCGCTCGATGATGAAGCAGGTGCTTAACCGACCTGCGGCCGCACTTGAATGAAAATCGATCTGTCAGGTCCGTTGCGCAATGCGGCGGGTGGGATCGAGTCCTTTGAGATGGAAGCAAGAACCATCCGTGAGCTGTTGCAGCGCCTGGTAGAGCGTTACCCGGCTATGCAACGGCACATGGATCAGGGGATTGCCGTCGCTATTGACGGTACGATCTACCGCGATGACCATAGCGTTAAGATTCCTGCTGTTGCAGAAGTCTACTTACTGCCGCGAATACAGGGTGGGTAATTTGGTTTATCCTGTGAATAATCACTAGTACTGTAGCCGCGCAGAGTGTTCTGAAATATATCGTGTAGCCTGCCCCCAAACCAGAGAAGGAATGCATGACCATGGAAGATCCCAACAATAAGCCTATGACTGCGCCTGAATTTGCCGATGCGATGATAGGCCTGGGCCTTACGGCGGCACTTATTATTCTGTGCTTACAGGTGTTTACGCCATTTATAGGAATCATGCTGTGGGCATTAATAATAGCGGTGATGCTCTTCCCTGCACACCAGAAGCTGGCGAGTCGAATGGGAGGTCGCCAGGGGCGATCTTCCGCCGTGATAGTGATCACGGGTCTGCTTATTATCGGTGCACCCCTGATCATATTGGGTGGATCGCTCGCAAACCAACTAACAGTTAGTTTTCACGCTTTCCAGAACGACACGATTCATATCAGCCAGCCAGCGCCTTCAGTGGAGGAATGGCCTGTGATCGGAGAAAAAGTTTTTAATACCTGGAGTCAAGCGTCCACAAACCTGCCCGATTTCATTAAGGAGAACAAAGCGGGCTTAGAGAACGTGGTCAAACGCGCGATAGTCGTTTCCGCCAGTACGATGTCGAGTGTATTTATGTTCCTGGGCGCAATTATCATCGCCGGGATAATGATGGCCTATGGAGATTCCGGTGGGATTGCTATGCAACGTATAGTCAGCCGGGTCTCGGGCCGGGAGAAAGGCCCTGAGCTTTTGAAGCTGTCAACACTCACCTTACGCTCTGTTGCGGCAGGCGTACTTGGTGTCGCCTTTTTACAGGCCCTGATTATGGGCGTTGGATTTGTTTTCTCAGGTATTCCTGCGGCTGGAGTTCTGGCTGTTGTTGTACTGCTGATTGGTATCCTGCAACTGCCTGCGCTGCTCGTCTCGATTCCGGTGGTTGCCTGGTTATGGGGGGTAGGTGATGGCTCGAATGTTCATAACCTGATATGGACTGTCTATCTTCTTGTCGGTGGGTTGGCGGACAATGTTCTAAAACCTTTACTTCTGGGTCGCGGAGTTGATGCGCCCATGCCGATTATCCTGCTTGGTGCCATTGGTGGAATGATCTCTGCGGGTATCATCGGCCTGTTTGTGGGAGCAGTCTTGCTTGCCGTTGGCTACCAGGTGTTTATGGCATGGGTTGGAAACGCTGATGAAAATGAAGAAGTAGCTAAAAGCTGATTTCATTATTGTGATGCCGGTAAAGAAACAGTTACGTCTTTTAGCGATCTTTGCTATCGGCGTATCTTTGAACGCTTGCACCACCCTTGGCCCTGACTATGAAGAGCCGGAAGTATCATGGCTGGACACCTGGGAAACGGATCTGTACGGGCGCGTTGTAGCCCCTGATGGGCCAGTAGACCTGGAGTTGCATCATTGGTGGAAAGTCTTTAACGACCCGATTCTTGATGAGTTGATTGAAACTGCCATCCAGGAAAACCCGTCGATACAGATTGCCGGATTGAAGATCCTGGAAAGCCGCGCGGTCCTGGGTATTGCTACCGGCACCAGGTATCCCCAGGTTCAGCAAGTCGGCAGTAGCGCGGGCTACGTTAATACCCAGCAGCATGGTGGGCAGCTGGGGGGGAGTGATCAGTCGCTCACTGCGTATCAGGCCGACTTTAATATTGGCTGGGAAGTTGATTTTTGGGGGAGGTTTCAACGAAGCATTGAATCTGCAGATGCCGCCTTTTTCAGTTCGATCAGCAACTATCATGACGCCCAGGTGTTATTGAATGCACAGGTGGTCAACCTGTACTTTACGTTTCGAACAGCAAAAGAAAGAATAGTCATCGCCCGGAAAAACGCAGATATCCAGTTCAGTAGTCTTGAGATTACCCGGCAACTTTATGAAAGTGGGCAGCAATCCGAACTCGATCTTCAACAGGCGCGTACTCAGTACCTTGCGACGCTGGCGAGTATTCCCGCCCTGGAGATTTCCGTCGCCAAGACACAAAATGCCCTGTCCGCCATCCTGGGTTACCAGCCCGGTAACCTGGCTATTCTGAAGGGCGTTCCCAAGGGGCTGCCACGGCTGCAACCGACCATGGTTGCAGATATTCCTGCACGTATTCTTATGCGCCGACCTGACGTTCGAAGAGCTGCATGGTTGGTGGCGGCCCAATCCGCGTTGATTGGGGTGGCTGAAGCAGATTTGTACCCGGGTATTTCACTTGTCGGTAACCTGGGTTGGTCCGGGAATGATCAACCTGGGGCTGCGGAAACAGGCAGCGTAGCCCTGGGCTCGGTATTCACCTGGAACATTTTTGATCATGGGCGAATTCGCAACAATGTTCGTGTGCAGGATGCTCGATTACAGCAGGCGATAGAAAGCTACCAGAATGTCGTGCTCAAAGCTGCGCAGGAGTTAGACTCTGCAGCTATCACCATCGTCAAGAGTGACGAGCAGAATGCGATCCTGGTGCAGTCCGTTGAAGCAGCAGAACGTTCTCTTGAACTTGCCATGACCCGTTATCAGGAAGGCTATGCCAGTTTTCAACGGGTACTGGATGCGCAGCAGGCGGTCGCCCGACAAACAGAAACAGAATTGGTGAACCAAGGGGTCCAGATATCTGCAGTGATCAGCTTCTATAAAGCATTGGGAGTGGGCTGGCAGGACAGACCCGTTAATGACCTCATACCGAAAACCACTCGGGAAGTGATGAGCTCGCGTAGCGATTGGGGTGATCTTTTGACCTCGCCGTTGCCGGCATCACCGATGTTCCTGTTACCGCAAGAAAAGCAATGATAATGAGTGAGCGATAATGAGTGATCAGGAAGAAATGGTAATCGACACTGCTGGCGATGATCCAGTTCAGGCGCCAGCTACGGATACTGGAACAGATCAGTCAGTCAAGAAAGGTCTTCTGGCGGTTGTCTCTCTTATCGTGCTTACACTTTCGTGGTATATGTTTTCCGAGCGGTTTACGCCATATACCACGCAGGCACGGTTGGAAGGTTATATTGTAGGGGTCGCACCCCAGGTCTCGGGTGTCGTTCGAGAAGTTTGGGTGTCTAACAACCAGTCGGTTGAGATAGGACAAAAACTGTTTCAGATTGACCCGACACAATATGAGATAGCGCTGGCGAAGGCGAACTCAGATCTTGAGAGTGCCCAGCGGCAAATTGACTCTGGCAATGCTGCGGTTGATGCGGCGCGGGCCAACCTGGTTGCTGCAAAAGCTAACCAGGAAAAAGCAGAAAAAAACACTGCAAGGCTGGAACGTCTTTACGAAGATGATCCAGGAACCATCTCGGTGCGTCGACTTGAAGTTTCCCGTGCAAGCCAGGATCAGGCTCGCGCAGGCGTGACCGGCGCGATGGCAAAGATTGAGCAAGCAATCGAACAAAAAGGTGGCGATGACGATAGCAACAATGGCATTCTGAAATCCGCCAGCTCCGCGGTTGATAAAGCGAAGTTGGACGTTTCACGAACTGTCGTCAGAGCCTCCACCAAGGGTTTGATTACAGACCTGCGCTCGGACGTTGGTCTGTTTGCCGCTACCGGGAGTCCAGTAGTGACTTTGATTTCCCTGAGTGATCTATGGGTCAGCGCGCAATTCAAGGAGAACAACCTGGGACATTTAAGGCGTGGCAGCCCCGTGGAAATTCTGTTCGACGCACTGCCAGGTCAGGTCTTTGAAGGCAAGGTGCGCAGCGTCGGTTATGGTGTTGGCAGCGGTCAAGCCTTGCCACCACCGGGCACTCTGCCGACAATCAGTAACAACCGGGATTGGTTGCGACAGTCACAGCGGTTTCCGGTCATTGTTACCTTTGACCCTTTGGAGGCAGATGAGATGACTCGTCAGTTACGAATTGGGGGCCAGGCTTCGGTGATAGTGTACACACAGGGGCATGGTTTCCTTAAGACACTCGGCAAGGGTTACATGCGCTTTATGAGCATTATGTCCTATGCCTATTGAGGAAAGCTTAGCTCACCACAAGGGGCTGGTATGTCCATAGGGGCGCGCCGGGTTTTTAGGCTTAGCTTGACCGTAGCGCTTGCGTTGGTAATAGCCTATGCGATGGCATCGCCGTTGCCCCACCTTGCACCGATTTTCGCGTGGTTACTGACGATGGAGCCGAAAAAGCCACTCGGGTTGAAAGGTCTTCTGGTTTTGGTCGCCGTTACAGCCTTAACAACCGGCACCGGGCTGCTAATTATCCCGCTGCTGTCTGATTATCCTGCCACGGCGATACTGGTGGTCCTGGTTGCGCTATTTTTCAGCACTTACATCTCGGTCAGCCTGGGGCAGGTCACGGTTGGTATGCTATTGACTATTGGTATTACGCTTATCTCGGCTGTAGGCACGGTGAGCTTCGTTGCGGCAACTGCAGTAATAAATGCTTTGGTACTGGCAATAGTAATTTCCATTTTATGTCAGTGGCTGGTTTACCCGCTGTTTCCTGAAGATCCAGGTTCCCCGGAACCACCAGCTGAAAAAGTGGCTAATGAACATGCACTGTGGATCAGCTTACGAACAACGCTGATAGTGATACCGGTCTACCTCGTTTATCTTACCAACCCAATGATGTACACGGCTCTAATGCTAAAGTCGGTATCCCTGGGGCAACAAAGTACCGTTGTGGACACGAAAGCTGCCGCGAAGGTATTGTTGGGTTCAACGTTGATGGGCGGGGTGTTGGCTATCCTGTTTTGGTTTGCGCTTAAGCTCAATGTAAGCCTGTGGATGTTTTTCTTGTGGATGTTACTCATCGGTATTGGTGTAGCTGCAAAAATATATGGATTGAGAGCCAGTAAATACTCAGTCGACTTCTGGTCGACTGCACTGGTCACCATGTTGATTTTGCTGGGTCCTGCAGTAGCAGACAGTGCTAATGGTAAGGATGTTTATCAAGCTTTTGCTGTTCGTATGAGCCTGCTGGTTGCCGTCGCTCTTTATGCCTGGATGACTGTATTGGCACTCGACCAACTGCGAGCCAGGCTCCGCAAGACAAGTACTCGTTTAGCGGCGCGTTCAGCCACGACAACCGGCTAGCGGCTTTTCTGTCGTGAATCTCTCTGGTCTGTCCAGTGATTGAACCTGCTTGTGCTTCCGTGTAGCTTGGATGGTTCATCAAGACTGTCACCAGGAGCATTAGCATGGCCGATAAGAAACCAGATAACAGGCAGGTCCTTATTGATTCGTTGCCAGAAGGCAAGCTGGCGGTTGATAACTACAAGCTGGTCTCGAGTCCGATACCTGTAGCAGGGGACCAGGAGGTTCTTTGTCGAACGCTGATGGTGACCATTGCAGCGGGTAGTCGTGCGGGCCTGCAGGGTAGTGCCAGTTATGCCGGAGCACCCAAAACCAATATTGTGATGAATGGCACAGGTGTCGCTCGGGTGGAGCAGAGTAACTCTGATGCTTTCGCGGTGGGTGAACTGGTCGTGTGTCCCAGTGGTTGGCAGGATTACAGTGTCCACAAGACGTCCCACTGCACAAAGATTGATGATGATATTGATATTGGCCATTATCTGGGTGCGCTTGGTACCAATGGCCTGACTGCCTACTTTGGGTTGCTGAACGTTGGCCAGCCTATTGAAAATGATACTGTGCTGGTGAGTGCGGCGGCAGGCAGTGTGGGTCATCTGGTAGGCCAGATAGCAAAAATCAAAGGCGCTAGAACCGTTGGAGTGACCAGTACGACTGAGAAGTGCCAGATGCTGGAGGCGCAACTCGGTTATGACGCCTCCGTATCCTATAAAAGTGCAGACTTCAGGGCTGAACTCAAGGCGGCTTGTGCCAGTGGTGTTGATGTCTATTTCGACAATACCGGTGGAGAAATCCTGGGTGCGACCCTGTTTCGCATGAATCAGGGTGGCCGGATTGCCTGCTGTGGTGTGGTCTCGCAGTACGATACGAGTAATCCTGCCGGTGGGCCCAGGGGTATTCCGGGTCTACTAATTAACAAGCGAATCAAGATGCAGGGATTCCTGGTATTCGATTACATGGATCAATACAGGGACGCGAGGAGCCAGCTAAAGTCCTGGATTAAATCAGGACAGTTGAACCCGGTTAATGATGTCGTTGAAGGATTGGAGCAGGCCCCCGAGGCATTCGTCAATCTTCTTGCTGGTGGTAACGTTGGGACTCGCATGGTGAAGATTGCTGATTAGTAAAATAAAAAAGGCGCCACAAGAGCGCCTTTAAATTATTGTCATGTCCGGGTATCAGGTAGCCGCTGAAACGTTCAGCTTAGTGTCCTGGCCAATTTTTGCTGCCTCCTTCATTCGAGCAAGTTCTTCCCAGCTCAAATAATTAGTGAGACCATCTTTGTCGTAGAACAATACTGGTCCCTCGCAGATAAAC
This sequence comes from Gammaproteobacteria bacterium, assembly GCA_012961165.1. Taxonomy (GTDB): domain Bacteria; phylum Pseudomonadota; class Gammaproteobacteria; order Pseudomonadales; family Azotimanducaceae; genus UBA9659. The sequence continues at coordinate 26,530 of DTZW01000135.1, forward strand.
AAGTATTCAGTGTCTTCAAGCGCAACAGTTTCGTCATGTAGCACGCCATTGGGCTCATAGTCATAATCGCCGGTGTTAAGAATGCCGTCGCGAACCTGTAACTTGCCCTTCAATATATAGGTATGAGCGTCGGAGAGATGTTTATGGGGTGCGGCTGTATAACCTTTGCTCCAACGAAAGAGTGCAACCCAGCGCCCCGTTTCAGCTCCAGTCCAGAGTACTTTCATCCACGCCATGCCCGGCTCGGTTTCAATCCACGGTTCGTCGGCACGGACGATGATGTCCGCAAGTTGATCGTTGATAGGTGTGATGTCTTGTAGCGGCATTAAATTCTCCCGTTAGAGTTGAAGGTCTTGTACTAAGACTACGCTTTTCTGGCGCTGCTGATAAGGGCCATGAAACCTGGCTCGGTTGAGCGGGTATTTGTTAAAGCATTGGACATCGAAGTACCTTTGCATGAGAGAATCAACGAAAGTGAGCTGGGGAGGTTCCAGACTTGAATGTGTTAATTGTCGGGGGTGGTATTGGCGGCCTTACTGCAGCGCTGTGCCTTGCCAGACGCGGTAATAAAGTCAGTGTATTCGAACAGTCACCGGTATTTGGTGAGGTGGGGGCAGGCCTGCAGTTGTCGCCTAACTGTACACGGGTGCTTCATGATCTGGGGCTCGAACAATCCATGCTTCGAAGTGCCTTTCTGCCGGAAGGCACGCAATTCAGGCAATGGGACAATGGCAAAGTGATCGGAGAATCGATGCTGGGTGCCAGCGCCGTAGCGCGATACGGCTATCCCTACTACCACATGCATCGCCAGGACCTCATGAGAGTGTTGGTTGAAGCCGTCGAAGAAGATTCAAATATCGAGCTCCACACGAATCTGCAGGTCCAGGGGTTCACGCAAAATGATGAAGGTGTCAGCCTGATCACGGGCGATACAAATTACCCGGGTGATTTGATGATTGGAGCAGATGGTATTCATTCCGTGATCAGGGCAGGACTCTGGGGTGAGGCTAAGCCCCGCTTTACCGGCAATATAGCGTGGCGTGCGCTGGTCCCGGTGGAGCGCTTGCCGACAGATATGATTCTACCAATGTCCACAGCCTGGTGGGGCCCCGGAAAACACTTTGTTCATTACTATGTGCGAAGCGGTGAACTCATTAATTGCGTATGTGTCGTAGAAAAGAAAGGTTGGGAAGTGGAGTCCTGGAGCGAGCGCGGTGATTACAACGAATTAAAATCAGACTTTACCGGCTGGCATAGTGACATCCAGCAACTGATCGATCATGCGGATAGGGATTCGCTTTTTAAGTGGGCGCTTTATGATCGTGCCCCAATGCCCAGGTGGGGTAAAGGCCGCGTGACTTTGTTGGGTGACGCCAGTCATCCGACGTTACCATTTATGGCCCAGGGTGCTGCAATGGCTATTGAAGATGCCGCGGTGCTGGCAGGGTGCTTGTCCGGTCGCAAAGACATTTCTATGGCGCTGGCGCGATACGAAGACTTAAGACGCGACCGAACTGCTGGAATCCAGCGGGGTTCAAGACGCAATGCGACAGTTTTCCACTTGTCGGGTGTGAAGGCCTGGTTGCGAAACAGGGCCCTGAAAACCGCCCGAAACCGAACAATGGATGGTCTTTTCAGTTACAACGCCCTCGAGGTTTCAGGTTCTTAGCCAGTACCGTGATCGGAACTATCCCCATCCCCTCGAATCGTTCGACCAAAGATTTGGATAAAGATATGCAGGATAAAGTCTTCGCCGAGCAGTTGCCCCCGAGCCGCTGTCAGAGTACGGTTTAACTTGTCAGTAGCGCAATGAAGAATACGTCCTCATTTAGTTCGATGTCTGAATCAGGGAGGGCGTGTAGATATGGGCTTGCAAGTTTGACTAGACCTTAAAGCCTTAACAAATGCACAATATTAGAATCGTCCGTAAAAACATAAACCTGTGTGAGGAAAACAAATGGCCATCGACTTTGATATAGAACCGGAATTTCAAGAACAGATTGACTGGGTAGAAAAGTTCACCAAGGAAGAAATTGAGCCACTCGACAATTTTCTTCGCGCGCCAAAAATGAAAAACCAAAAGTCACTTGATCGTGATGGTTGGCAGGCTATTAAGGTTCACATCGAGGGCCTGAAACAAAAAGTGAAAGATCAGGGGCTTTGGGGATTTCATCTGGGGCCTGATCTTGGTGGGCCTGGCTTCGGTCAGGTCAAGTTGTGTTTACTGAACGAAAAACTCGGCCGCACCCGTATGGGGCCTACTATTTTTGGTTGCCAGGCACCTGATACGGGCAATATGGAATTGATTGCCCACAATGGTACCGAGGAACAGAAAAAGAAATATATGGAACCACTGCTATCGGGTGAAAAACATTCTGCCTATTCAATGACCGAACCGCACGCCGGTGAGCCAGGCGAGTTCGTCTGTTCTGCTAGTCGGGATGGCGATGAGTGGGTGCTTAATGGCGAAAAATGGTTCACATCAAATGGTGCCGCCGCTGACTTTCTCATCGTTATGGCTATTACGTCTCCCGAGAAAGATTTGTTAGAGCGTGCATCAATGTTCATTGTTGATCGTGACACACCGGGGGTCGAAATCGTACGAAATGTGCACGGGTTTGGTACACCGCTCAAAGAAAACTACGACGTTACGAGTTCAGGTGGCCATGCCTACATTCGCTATAACAACGTACGCCTGCCTGCAGATAGTCTGCTCGGCAAAGAAGGCTCGGGTTTTGTAGGCTCACAAACACGACTGAGCGGGGGCCGGGTCCACCACGCGATGCGTGCCGTCGGCGTCTGTACAAAGGCGTTAGATATGATGTGCGAGCGAGCCCTGTCACGAAAGGCCAAAGGGCAGATGCTCTCAGAGTTGCAAATGGTGCAGCAGGATATCGCAGACTCCTACATTCAGCTGAAGCAATTCCGTCTCCATGTGTTGTACACCGCCTGGTTGATCGATAAAACCAAGGCCTACACTCAGGAGGTTCGAAAAGAGATCGCCTCGATCAAAATCAGTGCCGCAAAAGTTAATCACGACATTATCTATCGGGCGATTCACCTCCATGGCGCACTTGGCATGTCCAACGAGACGCCGTTAGGTGAGATGTGGATGTCCGCACCGCAGATGGGCATTATGGATGGCACGACCGAAGCCCACAAAAGCAACTTAGCTAAGCTTTTGCTACGTGATTATGAAGCGTGTGACGATCTTTTCCCCACTTATCACCTGCCGAAACTCATCGAGGAAGCACAGGATAAGTTTGAAACAGTCATCGAGAATTACCTGGCCGGATAAGGAACGAAAACTCCAGCAGAAACCATAGTCGGCACCG
>DTZW01000135.1:29909-30843 GCA_012961165.1 Gammaproteobacteria bacterium
CCGGTGGTAGCTGAGTGCGGAACCGTTGAACCGCTGGCGAGTTTTGAGTCGTCCTGTGCCGAGGGTTGGGGAATCGACCGGCGCAACAGTTGTTGCCTTCTACAACATAGCCTATCCGCCGTGAGCTTAGGACCCTTGTTTACCAGGCGATTGTATAGTGATCACTTAGTGATGGTTTGCTTCTTTACTAAAAGTTTAATTCGGTCCGGCTTACCCGTTCGATCACAGCGGAGAGTACACGAATGGTTAATAACGTTTCATCCAACTAAACCTAAATTAAGTTATTGGAGTTCAGCTAACATTTCATCGTAGTTACTGAATCCCAGTACTGGGGTTATCTGCTCTTTCCAGGTTTTGTCGATCCTGGCGAGAGTTTTTTTGCTTAATGCCGTTCTGGAACCAATCTTGCCTTCACGTACTTTCGCGCTATCACTGCCGGTTGGCAGGTTGCAAACCTGTTCGCTTTTTGTCCGCATCAGAGCATCATCGAAGCGGTCTTTGTGCGCCAGCATGAAGGGTAGGGAGGAATGCTCCAGAGTAAGTGCAAGTAATTTCTCATCCAGGTCGATATCGATAAATTCAGCAATTCGTTTGATGGTCTCGGAACTGTTCCTCTGCATTAATTCGTAGGCAAGAAACAAAACATCAGGTTCGTTTCGCCTGGGCCACCAGGACAGCAGATGCTTGAAGTAGTTGTCGTCTCGCATCATCTGCGCCTCAACGAATTCGTCGATTGGCACACAGCCGGGCTCAAGGAACCAACCTTCATTGAATTTGTACATGGAGACTGCAGCGTCCCCAAAGTCGCGTACGACGTTGATGTAACGTCCACCCTTGGGAACCAAGTCGGCGCTTAGGTGGCTTTTAAATGCCCGAGGGTTCGCTCGCTGTTCGGCGTCCAGATCCAGGCCGAGAGATATGCTGGTCTCGATCC
>DTZW01000136.1 GCA_012961165.1 Gammaproteobacteria bacterium
GGGCCCCATGCGGCAGGTGCCGCAGGGGTGGTAAACCGTAGTAGCGCGTTGTTGAAAATCCCCAATAATGTCGGCACCTGTCATTGTAGACAGGTCTAACTGCGGCGGCTCAAGCAGTAAACTGGATAAATCTTTGGTGTCCTGTATTCTGCCAAGCAGGCGGGCCATCGCCACCACGTCATTTAGGTCTTTTTGCGTACTGAGATAGCCGCCGCTCACGCGCGGAGCCACTTCGGGATCGGGTGATGCGATATTGACCCAGCCGGTACTGGTTGGCCGACAAGCGTTAAAACCCATGATGAAACCCGAATAGGGATCGGGCTGCGTGAGTTTACGTTCGTTACCCGCGTTTGGCTGGTAGCTAACCGGGTTGAAATACAACTGTGTATCGATCTTATTTGATGTGGGGGTTGACCGTGCCAAGCCACCAAACTGGTTAACACTTAACGACAGTGGACCGGTGCGCCGTAAAAGATACTGCAAGCCGGATCGAATCCTGCCTGGCCAGTTCCCCAGAACGTCGTTCAGTGTCGGCCGGTTGGCCCGATAATAATAGGAAATACCCAGGTGATCCTGCAGATGCCGGCCAACGTTGGGCTGATCTATGAGAACCGGGATATTGAATCGGCGCAACAACTCACCTGGACCAATACCCGAAAGCTGCAACAGTTTTGGCGAGTTAATGGCGCCTGCACAAAGTATGACCTCTCGCTTGGCTACAAACATGCGCTCAAGGCCGTGGTGACGGCACTGCACACCTTTTGCCCGCTGGCCTTTAAAAATGATTTTCTCAACGGTGGCGCCAGTCAGGACCTTCAGGTGGGACCGCTTTATGGCAGGGTGTAAGAACGCGGTTGCCGACGAGCACCGTTTACCCTTGCGTGTGGTAATGAAGTAGGGGCCAAGGCCCTCTCCTTCCAGGGGCGGTGCTTGGGAATAGGATAGGCCGGATTGGGAAAATACCCCGTAGAGGTTAGTTTTGATGGAATGGCAATCTTTGAACGCATTGGTTATTGATAACCTTAGTTCGGCCGATCTTCCCCGATTGTTACTCGATTGGATTTGGTTTTGACTATTGGCGCCATGTGGTGAGAAATCCTCAAGGCCGTCATAGACTGAACGTATATTCTGGTAGCCCCAACCCGGGTTACCGGCAGCCGCCCAGTCATCGTAATCCATCGCTTGGCCGCGGTGATAGACCAGCGCATTGATAGAGCTTGACCCCCCCAGTACTTTGCCTCGTGGCCAGTACATGGATCGGCCGCCAAGAGTCTTCTCAGGTTCACAGAAATAGTTCCAATTGATCGAAGCATCGGTATAGGTAATGCCATAGCCGATCGGCGTTTTAATCCAGAAACGGTTGTCGCTGGGTCCGGCTTCAAGTACTAACACACGGTGTTTTCCGCTTGCGGTCAATTTATCTGCAAGTACGCAGCCCGCTGAGCCTGCACCGATAATAATAAAATCAAATTCGTCCACTGGCTATCATCCTGTTAGGGACATTTGAACTTTCCATCTTTTAGATCGAAATGAAACGCTAGATTCAATATTCGAGTTGTCGAGTCGGTCGTACATTCATAACCCAATGTATCGTTTTGACTCGAGCGCGCGAAACAAAAAAGCGACTTAGGAACACGCAGTGTGAGTTTGGTCAAATGTGTCTTGGTAGCCGATCTGTACGGAAGCGGATTCCCCGGAGCACCCATCAGATAATGTAGCCGTATTCGAAAGGCGCGGCAATTGGAGTTCGAACAAAAAGGCCAACCGAATTTGAGCGCAGGAATCCAGCCGCGCCGCTAATTTTCCACGCAGTCATGGCAAGCAGCCCTGTGTTCTGCGGTCGGCGCTAGTTGTCCAAAGAAGCAAATAGGCCGAGGTGATTGTGGACTGATGACCATGAAAGAACGGCAGCCTCTATCGGGGTGGTGATAGGGATCGGCTCATCAAATCGCCCCACGGCGATGCTCCTGATATCATAGGGCAGGAGACCGCGACTCCTTTGGCGTAGTGCGCCATAGTGAGGTGATGTTCAGCTAGTTGGACAACCGGCCGATATACTTACAGACGTTATCAGACCCCTCGGCCTCGATCGACCTGGCGCTGTAGCACGAGATTGAACAATCGTACATCTGGCCCGTCGAATACCGTGGCGATTTTATTTTAGGTGAAAGAATATGCAAAGTAGAAAAATTGGCCCTTTCGAGGTGTCTGCGATCGGCATGGGTTGTATGAATATTTCAGCGGGGTATGGCCCGGCAGATGATCGCGAGTCTGAGAGGCTTATGTTGGGTGCGTTGGATGCCGGCTACACTTTTTTTGATACCGCTGCCATGTATGGCATGGGGCACAGCGAAGAACTGATCGGACGTACCCTTTCACACCGGCGTGAGGAGTTTACGCTTGCCAGCAAGTGCGGAATCTTTAAGGGAGAGAACGGCCGTACCCAGACTGATAGTCGCCCGGAAGTCTTGCGCAAAACCTGTGAGGATAGCCTGCGTCGTCTTCAAACAGACGTCATCGATTTGTACTACTTACATCGGATTGACCCTAGTGTGCCGGTGGAAGAAAGTGTCGGCACACTGTCGGAACTGGTCTCGGAAGGTAAGATAAAGACCATTGGCTTGTCGGAGGTTTCGACCGCAAGCCTGCGCAAAGCGCATGCCGTACACCCGATCACGGCGCTGCAATCGGAGTATTCACTGTGGGCAAGAACGCCAGAGCGACAAATCCTCGCTGCCTGCAAGGAACTTGGCGTGATCTTCGTGCCTTTCTCGCCGCTGGCCCGGTCGTTTCTCACCGGGGAATCCCAAGATATCACCAACCTGCCTGATGACGATATACGAGCCACGATCGCCAGGCCCCGTTTCGAGCCTGAAAATTTCGCACGGAATGTCAAGTTGTTGGCGCCGTTCAGAGGTATCGCACAGGAGCAGGGCTGCAGCATGGCCCAACTCGCGCTCGCCTGGATCCTCGCCCGTGCTGACGGGACGATGATTCCGATTCCCGGAACCCGAAGCATGGATCACATGCTAGACAATGCCGGAGCTGGAGACATCCAACTCGATGCTGCGACCGTATCGGCTTTGGATGAATTAATCAACGAAGGCACGGTTGCTGGGGACCGTTACAGCGAACGCATCATGACCTCGATTGATTCAGAAAAAGATTAAGTCGCATCAGTTTGCGCGCGGGTTGAGAGCTTTAAAACTTTCACATGGTCCATGTGCGCCATAACGTAAAGCGATACGTTACAACCGGCTGAGTTGTGGTTACATTCTTAACCTAATTCATTGTCCGCAGTTCCGCTCGCCAAAAGCAAATCAGTTCGCGAACAACTGCTGTTCGAACAGGCTCGGGGTGTAGCTATATCTGTTTCGCAAAGGGTCCGGGATCGCATCCAGCCGATAACCTGCGCCAGAGTGCTCATGGTGACTCCCCCAACCGACTGGACATAACAGGCCTGGGATCGTTTCGGCTCGATTGCGCAAACGGGCCTCGCAATAAGGCTGCGTTATAGTTGTCTCCTCCAGCGGAGCAACTGGGCGCTGTGTCCGGTTTTAACTAACACAAAGGGAGAACGTTATGCCTTTATATATGTATCAGGCCTCGTATTCAGCTGAGGCCATCAAGACACTGGTCAATAATCCACAGGACCGATCGGGTGCGGCAAAAGTCGCAATTGAGGCCAATGGTGGAACCATGGTGGGCGCCTGGATGGCGTTTGGTCAAGATGATATCGTCGTGATTGCCGATATGCCCGATGATGAGTCGATGGCTGGGGTGGCTTTTGCAGTAACCGCAGCTGGCGCGATTACCGGAGGCCGAACTACCAAGCTACTGGAAATGTCGACCGCAGTGGCAGGAATGGAAAAGGCGAAAACGGTGCTAGAAACCTACAAAGCACCAAGTTGAGTTCTGAACCCCGGGGTGAGTCGTTGTCACTCAGGGGTTCTAAGAGATAGACACGACGGTTCGATGGAAGACGCTAAGGAGGAGATAGTAAGAATGTTCTTCCATCGTGACGATGCCGTCGCACACCGCTTAAGACTTTCTGGGGACCGGCTGGTTGCAAAAAAAGCCACCGGTTCGTACTTGGGCGTGCGCCTCTGAGGGCGCGGCGCTGATAAGAGGAACCGGCAACCGAAGTGAAAAACGGTGGATCGGCCAGAGGCTTGGAGGAGTGCTCCGGGAGTCGCCCTTGCCGTATCGATGCCACCGTACACCGCTAACCCATTCCCCGGAGCGATAATCCTGGTTATCTAAACAAATTAAGACGCTTAAAATTGATTGCAACTTCAAAGGGAGGACCTCAGAACCGCTTCGACAGCGGCCAGATAAGACTGAACCTCTTTTCGCCCCTTGCCAGTACACAGGTAGGTGGTACGGGTTTTTCGATCGACAAACGTTTTGTCGATTCGTACCAGGCCGTCGTCTTCAAGTTTTTTCATGTGTGTTGAAAGGTTCCCACGGGTCAGTTCCAGTTCAGTCAGTAGGGTGTTGAAGTCCACCGCTTTTTTTGTCAGGGATAAATGCGCCATGATTCCGAGCCGGACTCGGTCAAACAGAGACGGGTGAACATTAATGAGTTCATTTGCGGCCATGACAACGCCAAGCTCAGATGGCTTCGTGGCTTTGCTGACGGCGCAGTCGAATTAGCCTCCCGGTTGAAACACAGGCTATTACGCTAAAAACGATCAAGGGCACCAGCAGTTGCTCAAGGCCCGCAATAAATTGGAAAAAGCCAGCGCCAATGCAGATTGCGCCAAGGATTACCGCCATGCGGGTCGGCAAGGTGAAAAGTCTTCCTTGGACCAGATAATCACCGGTAAAAGCCAGCAGTAACGGGGCGATCCATTCGGGGTGGCCGGCGAGCATTACCAAGGCTATCGCGACGAACTTCATCATAAGATCGGACAAGTAGGAAAGCAGGCGTGCGTAGCGAAAATTTCGCACGACATAAGAGTTGAATTCCTCGCCGCTGTGTTGAGCTGCTCGCCAGATTACGAAATACAAAAGGATGACCAATCCCGCTAGGATGCTGGCAATTATCCCTATGCCGACCAGGCGCAACTCGGGAGACTGGCCCCCCAGCATCAGTAGATGGGTCAGGGCGCCACCACTGAATAGTTCGATTGCTACGAGGAGAATCGCGCTGGTCAAAGCAAGCCCTTGCAGCACGATGTTGGCGGTGAGGGTGACACCAAAAAGCCCCGCTTTGGCGGTTTTGTGATCCGCCTGGTCAAGT
>DTZW01000137.1 GCA_012961165.1 Gammaproteobacteria bacterium
CCAGAATGCGGTTTGTGAAGCTTTATCAACTGCGTTCCGGTGAAGCCTTTTCAGGACTGGGAAAATTTCATCTCGAGATAAAGATTGCTCACACAACATATTGTATTGAGCAGTCAATTTGTCCAGCGCACTAAGTATCGAATCGACAATCGATTTGGCAGATTCCGGATCAACGGCACCGGCCAAAAGTTTTTCCAGCAAGGCACATCGGAAGGTTCTGCAATCTACAGGGCGAAATTCGTACACACTGCAATTGCCAGCAAAGGCCGGGCAAGGCTGGTTTATCCAGGTTTCTTGGCTGTTATCCCCATGGTCATCGCTGACGATAATACTGTCCGCGAAACGGTCAGAAAACGCCTTGTCCTGCGACGGGGAAACAAATGTGACACTACATGCGACGCCAGTACAACACAGACCGCAAGACTGGCATAGCGCCGACCCTGTCGTTGGATCCTGATTTATTGACGAGGTATTTACCATAGCAAAGCAGGATATCAGTTAACGGCATCTATTCTATACCCCGCCAGCGATCGCAAGTGTGCAACGTGCTAGCGGTGACAAGTTCAGCGAACCAGCTTTTGGAGTAAAGCCCTCTCATCTCTTTTTCTCGGATCCCGAATACGCGAAGATTGCATGTCAGTATTTTCGCATTATGCTAACGTACCAATTTTATGAGACGAGCCGATGCCAAAACGATTAATCTGGCCATCTTTATTTCGGCTGAAAACCGGCTTTTATTGCATAGGAAAATCGTTGTCATTAACAGTTTAAACGTATTCATTTTACTCATATCAAGCAGTTTCAATCTTGATCTTAGCCGAAATTAATCCCACCAAACCTGGTGGTTTGCCCGTTATGGCTGATATTAAAGAAGTAGCCAATGCGTTCAAGGAGGGCAGAGGGTTTCAACATCCTGTCCTGGATCGATTCAAGGCAAATTCCGATAGCGGACCTTCACTGTATTTTGACATGCAAAAGGTTGAACAACGCATGGGGCGGCTTGCTGAAGTTGCTCGTCCACTGGAAGTTACTCCGCTGCTGGCGGTGAAGAGCTTCCCGGACGACCGTTGTCTTGGCGCGGCTCAGCGTAAACTCGGCGGCTTTGATGTCTCTAACCCAGCCGAGTATGCATACCTGCCCAATAACCTGGACGACAAGCTTGTTTCCATCGTCTCCCCCGAAATGAACTTTGATATCAGCGGTTTTGTATCTAAGGGAAATGCGGCGGTAGTAGTACTTGACAGCTTCGCACAACTGGATCGCTATTTTAGCCAGCAGCCTGGTATTCCTTATATGCTTAGAGTGCAGTCAACCCATCTATTAAAAGACACTGATCCTGCATATTATCAACGAACGCGCTTTGGCTTCACCTCCCAAGAAGTTGCACAGGCGCTTAAACACCCAAAGGTGATTGCAACCCCACCTGCTGGTTTTCATGTGCATCATGGTAGTGAGGCAAACCAGATAACGACGTTCCAGTCGATGATAAAAGGCTTGGAATCTTTGGCCAGAGAACTGCCGGTGGAACCCGCATTTATCAACCTGGGAGGAGGCTGGAGCCAGTTAACACCTGAAGAAATAGGTGCTCTACTGACTCAGGCCCGCAAGGCATTCCCATTACCGTGTTCTATTTTAATGGAGCCAGGTCACTGGTATTCCAGCGACACCGGCTTCGCGGTCTGCACCGTGGTCAATCAGATGCAGTCCAGTGATACCATCAATTACACTGTGAATTTATCCCGGCACGGTCATCTACGATGGTCGGATGTGAAACTTATAATACCCATTGAGTCGCGGCCCAGAAAAGCTCAACGAGTGCAATTCTTTGGCCCTTCCTGCTTTGAAGGCGACCTGATCGGTAATTTTATAGTGCCCTATTATAGTGACTTCTCCCATGAGTCAGGGCTGACCCCTGGCCAACAGGTTGTGTTCAGTAACGTCAACTGCTATTCCGCTGCCTGGAACGCATCGTTCAACGGTATTGCGCGGGCCAAGGTAAACCCCATCTGAAACGACCACCACGCCAGGAATATCATCGGAAATAAGATGACCCGCTTAGCGCGGCATCCAGCCCACAATCAAAGCATTGAACGAAATGTCGCTCCCGGCGGATGGAAAATGGGGTCTATCGACCCCAGGGTAACCTCTTCTTCCCATGTGTCAGAGGGGCCAGGTCAATATTGGATGGTTGGCATGTCGAGGCACAACTCAAACAAATCGCGATGAACCTTCGGGTATTAGCTAAATCCAAGTTCACGAATAATGTAGGACAGTTGCCTTTCATCGTCTTCCGGACTGAAAGACGCACTACTGGTGATCGTTAGATCAAAGAATTCATCCTTCGAGAGGCTCGCTGGCAGCTCGATGTTGAATACACCTGCGCCAACCTCAGTCGTTCCAATGACCTGCGCTGAAATACTGACGGTAATGGTTGATTGTACAGAATCGTCAGGACGCCAGCCTTCCAACCGGAGATTCCCACAGGACTTCTCAGCCTGCAGGCCCACATCAAGCTTTTTACCCGCCCAGGTGTCGTTCCAGTAGCCATGCGCATTCGAGGTCTGACGCGCAGACCCAACGGGGAAATCATCAAATTCACGCGCGGAAGTGGGAGGAGCCTTGAAACCAACAAATATATCCCGCCAGATTCCATTTTCTCCAGACGGGTGCAACTCTATCGTGTCAAACTTGCCAGAACCCTCCATCAACTTCAGCACCCAATCCCGGTCAATCTCTGAGGGGCGATCTGTGATCTTGTCATTATAAATAGGTTCACTCGTGTAACCCATCTCAATGATGCAAATTGAATCCGCCTTGTCGAATATTTCATCAAAACAGCGAATACCTGCCTCATAGCCCTTCTGGGCCATAACCCATTGAACCGTGGCAAAGTTCATACACAACTTACGTCAGCCCGACGATGTGGCTCTTTCACTGGAAAATTTCGATGCGGTTGGCGCAAGCCCGAAGCCACTAAAAGAAGGCCTCGCTATCTGGATGCATCACACCGAGAATGCCTGGCTTGCCGAGAAAGCGTTGGGGCCTGAACGGGTCTTCAGACTTCGGTTCGACCGAATTGAACATGAACCAGAGCCTCTTATGCATGAACTGTTGAACTTTCTGGACGAGCCCTTTAGCCCCGCTTGCGTGGAGCCCTTGTCTACCAAGACCAATTCGTCAAAGGTTGACAGCAAACGAGCCGACCTTGCCTCTAGAATTTCACGGATTCAACACTATAAGAAGGCATCGCGACTCTTTCTGTCACTCGACACACCGGTGTCGACATCAGATCAAACACAAGCATATGGGATTTTAGAAGAACGGTTTGAGGCTTACTGGCAACAGCAAAAACGCTAAGGTGCACCAACAGGTTACTGTGGCTGCCGCCGGTGAACATGAAGTTCAATGCTTCAGGATAATGCTCAAGCCCTTCAAGAACCTCTTCGTCCGGTCATAAGAAGAATTAACCAGGTTTCTTACCTACTCCTCCGCTATCTACTTGCCCCTCGACCAATTGATGCTCGCCTGCACCTTTCTGGTCGGTATCAATGGTCATTAAGCGAAAACACATACAGCGCCTGACCGTTCGCAGGTTGATAAATTTGCGGACTCATCACTGCCGTCATCGCGCGAAACACACCCATGCCTGTTGGCACCGCAATATACTGACGCCCATCGACAGCATAGCTGATTGGATATCCATGAGTTGGTGCCGCCAGCCGGGTTTGCCATAACACTTCACCTGACTCGACATCAAAGGCTTTGAAGTAACGATCCAGGTCGCCTACGAACGCCATGCCACTTGCAGTTGTAAGTACACCGGTCATAAACATCGCCACTTGCTCATGGCTCCACGCCACCGAACGGTCCTGAAGGTTGATCGCCAGCAGTTTACCCAGTTGACCATCAGCACCTGGCATCGGCAATGTTTTCGAGTCGCCGCCAAAGCCGCCCTCGCCAATCTCCCTTTCCACCTGGCGCCCTGTCATCTCGCCGCAGAGCTGATGTAAAGGAAGTATCAAACGTTGCAACTGACTGACGTACGCCATCGATTGCCAATTGTGACCACCATAAATGCCCGGACACACTTTGAAGGTATCACCAATTCCTGCCTCACGAATGTCCTGTCTGTAGGTCACCCGTCCGTTGTCTGGATCGATATGCGCGAAGATATTCTGAGGCATTGTTTCCATGTGTGCCACATATTGGCCATCTTTCGCAGAGAGCTGCCAAAGCACACCATCCTTTCCCACGGTAAACACATAACGTTCATCGTCGATGGTCGCCAACACTCGTTCGAAACCGACCTCCATGTCTATGGTCTCACCGGGTATATGCTGGTAATACCAGACAATCTCGCCGGTTTTTGGTCGGATGGCCAAGGTCGAATTAGTGTAAAGCGCAGAATTTTCGACATTCATGCCACGACTTGCCGCTACCCAGGGCTTGGCCTGTGATGTGCCGATAAAAAAGAGGTCAAGCGCGACATCGTAGCTCCCGGCTATCCATGTATCTCCTCCGGCGCGAAACTCTTTGGATAATCCTCCCCAGGTGTCCCCCTTCGTCCCCGCCGCGGCAGCGGCAATTGTTGAGGTACGCCACAGCTCCTCACCAGTATCTGCATCATGACCCGTAATGAAGCATCCATCAGCCTTATAGCGCTCGCAGCCGTTAATTCCACTCAGCACGATACCGTTGCCAATGATCGGGCCAGCACTGTGGGTGTAACCCTCGCGATAATCAGCTTTGACTGCGCGCCATTTCAACGTGCCGGTCGTTGCATCCAACGCAATAAGCGCCGCGTCATAGGTGGAGATATAGAGCGAATCCTTGAACAGGGCGAAGTTACGCATCGGACCGCCCAGGGTTTGAGATGCCGCAGGGAACGGATACTTGTATTGCCAGATAAGATCACCCGTATCGGCTTTCAGCGCCTGCACAACCAAACCAGGTTGAACCAAAAACATCACGCCACCGCGAACAATCGGTGTGATCTGCGCACTACCTTCCTGCATCGCCAGAGCCCAGGCTAAACCTAGATTCTTAACATTGCCTTTGTTGACCTGCTTTAGTGGGGACTCTGCCTGCCCATCCAGGGTACGACGCCAACTCAACCAATCATCAGCGCCTGGGTTGTTCAGCTCAGCCTGGGTTACTGGTTTAAAACCTTTGACTACGCTATTTTTGAAATTGCTTCGAGACCGAGCTATCTCCGCAACACCTGCCGCCCCGTGCCA
>DTZW01000138.1 GCA_012961165.1 Gammaproteobacteria bacterium
CACAAACAGTTCTTCGCGCTTTCTGTCCTTCAGGACATTACCAATCGTGGTTTCGGACATGGCACCGGCATAATCCGGTGACGTATCTATATAGTTAATACCCCGGTCAAGCGCTTCGCGAAACAGGTCTTCCGGATTCGTGTGACGCATGATCCGGCCGGTACCAATCGAAATGTCTGACACCATGAATCCTGTAGAACCCAGTGGCCTCTTACTGACGATTCGTGACCCTTTCCAGCTCTCATGCGCTGTCTCTGCGGTCAACACTTCCTGGCCGACTTCATTCATCATTGGTACTGTGGACTGCAACCAGGGAGACAGCTTTGCAACTACTACCGCCGTCCCACCGAGAACCCCGCCGGTAACAGCGGCTCCGCCCAATAGAAACTTTCTTCGCCCACTTGGCTTATCTTCTACCGGTGCATCGCTGCCCAGGTTTCGCGCCCACATCACCGTCAGGACAATACTGGTGACCACACCAATCGCAAAAGCGATGGAGGGTGCCAAAGGCACCATAGATCTGTCCATGCCTTCCATGACTTCATACAGCCATGCGCCAAGCCCAAAATAACCTAAAAGAAATGTGACGATCCACGCCGCTAGAGTGATATTGCCAATATTCTTCATGCTGCTCCCCTGAAACTGTAAGTATCGAACTGACCCATTAGAACTGACTGGCTAAATCACTCTAGCCCATTTCTATCCTGAAGTAATGTTGTAACAAACTGAACGGGTTAAGACACCCGAAGTCAACAGGGAAGCACCGGTCTTATCGTTGCAGCATCGATATGCCAAACTACCTGCTGACGCCATATTCGAGTCGCTATGTCACCCAAATCCAACCAGGTAGTCATTACACTGGTATCGTTCCTTACGTACTTCGTCCTTTCCTCCATGCTTGCACCGATAGGAATACTGTCGGGCCCCATGGCAGAACATTTCGGCCAATCCATCACAGACGTCACCAAACAGTTCAGCTGGTTAACCGGCGGCATACTGTTCGGTGCCGTCATTGCGCTTTTTATCTTCGACTGGATTAGCCTAAGGAAACTGTTCATCGCGATCTACGGGTTGGTTGCGCTGGTACTGCTTTCATTTGTGACAGTCGATTCACTTGAATCGGCCCGATATATATTGGCATTCGTTGGAGTAGGCAGCGGCGTCGGGCTGGCGGGTGCCGCGATTACCATTTCGCATTCATACAGTGAAAATCGACGGGCCTCTATGCTAGTCATCACTGATGGTTCCTTCAGCGTCGCAGGATTCGCTATCGCCTGGACTGCAACCTACCTTGTCGGCCAAGAATTTGGCTGGAGTGCAACCTACCAGTTGATTGGTTTCATTGCGGCCACGGTGGCCATTCTCGCAGCCATCAGCAGGTTTCCAAATACATTGCCCGAAGAACACGCAGCGAAGCCTTCCCCCTGGCCACTCTCCGTTTGGCTATGCGTGATTTCTTTGTTCCTGTATACGCTCGGCCAGTACTCAATGCTGTTCTGGCTGCCAAACTATGCCGCCACTATTCTGGACGCCCAACCCGGCCAGGCAGGAAGCCTGGTCGGGCAATTTTGGCTAGGCATGTTTCTCGCGCAGGTTTTTGTAGCCTGGTGGGTGCTTAAGGTTGGCGTGAGACGCCTGGTACTGATTGCCTCAGCCACAACGTTCTGTGGTTCATTGCCATTATGGAACGTCAGTGATATTGAATGGCTGATTGTCCTGGCGCTGGTATGGGGGTTCGCTAACCTCGCCTTGCTGAAAACAATATTGTCATTCGCGACCGAAATGATGGAAGTACCGGGCACTCGGCTGGTGTCACTCTTATTGCTGGGCGCAACAGCAGGCACCGCGGTCAGCCCCTACGTCACCAGCCAGATTGTGGAATGGACCGACACCAAAACGATACTCCTGTTTGGAAGCGGGTGTTATGGGGCCTTGTTTCTATTGATGCTGGTGGCGAGAAAGCTGGATCCCCCGGGAGTCATTCAACCCGTAACACCCTGACAACATGGTCCGGAAGACAGCATCAGGATGAAACACCTTCCCAGTAAGGCGCGCGAAGCTTTCGCTTGTTAATTTTACCCATCGTGTTGCGTCCAAGGTCGTCCACAAAGTCCAGTGTTCTGGGACACTTATAGTGCGATAGACGCTCCCGACACCAGGCAATCATTACCTCTGGTGAAGGTAAGTCCATGTCTTCCTTTGGAATCACCAGGGCTTTGAGTTCTTCGCCCATTTCTTTATGCGGCACACCAATACAGGCGACATCGAGCACCGCAGGATGATGAATCAGCACCTGTTCTGGTTCCGCCGGATAGAGGTTTACGCCTCCTGAAACCACCATGTCACTGAACCGGTCTGTGATGAAGACATAGCCCTCTTCATTCATATAGGCGATTTCACCCAGCGTAAAGACCCCCGGCGCAATATGCGCTGCCGCGGATTTCTCCGGGTCATTGTGATAAATCACGCCCCTGCCGGTCGCATCCTCAAAATAGAGCTTACCCTCAGTGTTGGCGGGCATGTCATTATTATCATCGTCCAAAATTCTCGCGGTAAATGGCGGAACTGCCTTACCCACAGAACCCGGATTCTTAAGCCACTCTTCAGAAGTAATCATGCAGGTGGTGCCAACTTCGCTGGCACCATAGGCATCCAGAAACACAGGACCAAACCACTCGATCATTTGACGCTTAACATCAACCGGACATTTAGCACCCGTATGGCTAATTGAACGGATAGATGAAATGTCATATTTCGCTTTTACGTCATCTGGCAACGCCAGCAGTCGTACAAAGTGTGTAGGCACCATGATGGAGGAAAAGATGCCGTGCTGGTGGATGACTTCAAGCGTCCTCTCTGCATTGAACCTGGCCATGATGACAGAAGAGACCCCGGCAATGAGCTGGCGCGTTCCGGAAAGCGGGCCCGTGTGATACATGGGACCAACCACCAATTGAGGGCCAATCACCCCGCCTGATCGCTCCAGCACACCAGCCTTGAAGTTAGCCAGGTGTTCGTCGACGCTCGCACCTCCGGCAAACATCGTTGGAGGCAGGTCTGTTCCTTTTGGCCGCCCTGTCGTTCCCGAAGTGTAAAGTAGATTAGGCAGTGGTGGAACAGACTGGTCTGGCTCACCGGCTTCATTCCCCGCAAGCCAATCCGACCAGGGTGTTACCGCGGGACCTTCCGGCGCACCCCATGCTACTACTGTATGAACTTCCGTTCCTTTGGCTGCCTCGACGCCTCTCTCCCAGGTCTCTGGCCCAACAAACAGGACACGCGCACCGGAATCGCCAAGAATGTAATTTACTTCTTCAGCAGTCAGGTGAAAATTTACCGGTACAACCGACGCGCCAGCCACTAATCCGCCCAGGTTCGCCATCGCAGTTTCAACGGCATTTTCCGCGAATACCGCTATTCGCACATCGGGACCCAGGTCCATCGACTGCAAACCGTTAGCGCAGCGGTTCAATACGTCATCTACTTCCAGCCACTTGAGTTCCTTCTCTGGATCACAAATGGCAATCTCTTCCGGGCGTTCAACTGAATATGGCTTGGCAAAAGTCATTGTTCTTATCCGCTAGTTTTGTTGGGTTCTTTTTATTGTTTAGGTTAGATTTTTTATTCTAGAAATTAATAGTCCGCCCGAAAGCCGACAGTACAGATTCATGCATGGCTTCAGACAACGTTGGATGCGGGAAGATGGTTTCCATTAACTCCGCCTCTGTCGTCTCCAGGCCAATGGCTACGGCAAAACCCTGGATCATTTCTGTCACGCCCGGACCAATCATATGAGCACCCAGTAGCGCGCCCGTAGAAGCATCAAAAATGGTTTTGACCAGGCCTTCAGTATCATTCACCGCAACCGCTTTGCCATTGGCAAGCAGCGGGAAGCGTCCAACTTTTATCTCACCTCTTTCACCCGCCTGAACTTCTGACAGGCCGATGCTCGCGATCTGTGGATGGCTATAAGTACAACCGGGTATTCGTTCCTTGTTCAGCGGATTCGGCATTTCACCGACGATACCTTCAACGGCAATGATGCCTTCATGACTGGCCTTGTGTGCAAGACAAGGAACACCGGCCACGTCACCAATGGCATATACGCCATCGACACTGGTTTGCTGGTACTCATCAACGCTGATAAAGCCTCGATCTACCTCAACGCCAATGGCTTCAAGCCCCAGGTCTTCAATGTTGCCTGATACACCAACCGACAGGATGGCTGCATCAAATTTTCGGTTCTTACCGCCGATCAGAGCAGTCAAGCATTTACCCGTGACCTTGATCTCGTCAACGCCAGTGCCGGTCAATACTTCCATTCCCTGTTTGATAAACGACTGCTTCGCAAGGTCAGCGATCTCTGAGTCTTCGGCGGGAAGAATCTGGTCCATAACTTCGACAAGAGTCACCTTTGCCCCAAGCGTGTTGTAGAAACTCGCAAACTCTACACCGATAGCACCGGCGCCAATGATCAGCAGTTTTTTCGGCATGAAAGTTGGCGTCATCGCGCTCCTCGCATCCCAGACTCGATCCCCGTCCGCCTGTATATGCGGCAGGTTTCTCGCTCTGGCACCCGTCGCAACGATGATATTGTCAGCAATGATTGTGTCATCCCCAACAACCACAGTGTTCTTGTCCTGGAACATCGCATCACCAGCAAAAACGGTAATCTTGTTCTTGCGCATCAGGTATGAGATGCCACCACTCAGTTGAGCTGCCACATCGCGTGATCGTTTGACGACCTTTCTCAGGTTGAACCTGGGTTTGCTGATTTCAAGCCCCAACTCACTGGCAGTCATAGCTTCACGCATGACATCCGCGGTGTGCAACAGTGATTTAGTCGGGATACATCCCCAGTTCAGGCAAACACCGCCGAGTTCTGCGCGTTCAGCCAGGCCCACACTAAGACCCAATTGAGATGCCCGAATCGCAGCGGTATACCCTCCAGGGCCACCGCCAATGACCAGGACGTCAACATTATGTTCTGACATAGAGCCTCCTAGACCAGCAGTCGATACGGCGATTGAAGCAGGTTGCGCACTTCTACCAGATATTCCGCCGCAGGAGCCCCGTCAACCGCTCGATGGTCCCAGGTCAGGGAAAGATTCATCTTCTTGGTCTTTACGGGCTTGTCACCGTTCCATTCAACGCCATCGAATATTCGGTTAACACCCATAATGCCAGTCTGTGGCTGATTGATGATCGGTGTGAACGAGTCGACCCCATACATACCAAGAGCTGTCACTGTAAAAGTGCCTCCGGCGTAGTCATCAAGCCCCAAAGTACCTTCCCTTGCAGCAATAGCCAGACGTGAGGTTTCTCGCGCCAGTTCCTTGATAGGCAACTGATCAACATTGCGTACCACAGGGACTACCAACCCTTGCGGCAGCGATACCGCCATGCCAACGTTAATTTCTGTCATCAAGGCTATTTCTGCACCTAAAAACTGGCTGTTCATCATCGGGTGAGCTCGCAGCGCTTTCCCCACGGCCTTAATCACGATATCCGTATAAGTCGGCTTAATGCCTTCGTTAGCCCATTCTTCAACAAGTGAAGTTCGCATCTTCACGACGTCATCCATGTTGACTTCCATATCCATCGTCAGCTGTGCGCTTTCCTGCAAACTGTGATGCATCCGAGATGCGATGGTCTTTCTCATTCCTTTAACCGGCACTGTTTCGCCGGCCCTTGGACCTGACACAGCCGCAGCGCCTGTGCTCACACCGGTGACGGCAGCATTTTCAATATCTGACTGGACAATACGCCCACCCGGGCCTGTACCTTGAACGCTGCGAATATCGATACCTCGTTCTGACGCCAATCGTTTGGCGAGTGGCGACGCTTTCGGTTCAGGGCCAGTTGCTATTTCTGCCGGTGCCGCGGCAACCGCTGCATCACTCTGACTGGCCGCCTGAACATCTGCCTCGACTATTCGCCCACCCGGTCCTGACCCTGCAACTCGGGTGTAATCAACACCAAGCTCTTTGGCCAGCCGTCTTGCGGCGGGTGAAGATTTGATATGTCCGTCCCGTGAAACTAGTGCAGCAGACGCAGCTACCGGCGCACTTACAGGTTCCGGCGCGGTAGGTTCGGGTTCATGCTTCGTCTCGGTAGATGCCGTGGCAGGCGCGCCCGCAAGCGTATCCGGGATGTCTTCCCCAGCCTCAAAGATGTAACCCACCACATCGCCGGGTTCCAGAGTAACGCCAATCTCAACAAGGTGTTTAACCGTTCCGCTGTAATCGGCATCTACATCCAGGTTTACTTTCTCAGTTTCCAGCGCATAGACCAGCTCGCCTTTCTTGACCTGGCCGCCATCCTGAATGAACCATTCGGACACCATTCCTTCAGTCATGGACATGCCGACTTTGATGAGGTAAATCTCTTTAGGCATCAGTTGCTCCCATTAATCGAATAATAAATCACTATCCGAAATTCAGTTCTTAGTTAAACACCCTGCGGCTAGCAGCAAGGTGCATTATTTTGTCAATATCCAGTACGCTGGGTCCGGTTCGACTGACTCGCATTCGAACGCTTTGGCCCGCCTGGATTTCACGTTCTCTTTCACCATCGAACGCCATGACACAGGGCCCTTTGAATTCAATCACTTTACCAAATGGCGTCACTTCAACTTTCTTGACGTTCAGGGTTTCATACAGACCAGGCGCTATTGGCGCATGAACCTGAAGCTTGCCAGTTCGCCCTAGTGTCAGATGCAAGCCTGCATCTTCATCTTCGGGTGTTGGGCGGATAAGTCCGCCTACAGCTGTCATACCAACCGCCGTTGGTTCCGCTCGGGTCAGTAGAATCCTATTGATCATGTCGCCATCAAGAAGCGCGCGCGATCCAATAAACTTGTCGCGAGTAACTACGGCATCAATCAACGCAAGATCGGGACTCTCACCTTCTATCTCCACATCGATTATTTTCACCGGCACCGCCACCTCTTCAAGCGAAACACCGCCGGCGGCCAACACGCCCAGGGCAGCCCCAGCAACGGTTGCCTCAGACATTCTTGGAAAGACATTGTTGGTGCCAGTAGATAATGGTAGTAATACAGAATCCCGCCAGCCTTTAACAAACGCCCGGCTGGTACCGTCACCGCCAAGTATCAGGGTGGCGATGGGATTGATCTCTTTCAGGTTGCGTGCCCCCTGGATCGTATCGAGAACCGAAGAAGTTCCCAGTGAGGGTACCCTCTCGGCGTCACAATCTTCACCCAATTCCAGCAGCGCACCGCCGGCAATGTTGTGAGAGTCGTCAAGAAAGGCAAACTTGTAACCGCCGGCATTGATCGCTCCGGACAGCGCCCGCCTGATAATCGCGCACTTCTCTCGATTGTCGAAAACCGAGGCACGTGCAACTAACCGCCGAACGTCTTTACCAGAGGCAGGGTTGGCAACGATGCCTATTGTTTGAACTGTCATCGAGCAACCCTTTTACAGCTCAAGCGTCTCTTTAACCTTAGCAACAATACCGGCTGCATTCGGGATATAAAGCTTCTCAAGGGCAGGACTAAAAGGTACTGGCGAGAATGGCGCTGCGACTCTCATGATCGGCGCATCCAGGTAGTCAAATGCTTCTTCCTGGATCTGCGCAGTGATCTCTGCGCCGATGCCACCAAATTTGACTGCTTCATGGACAATCAGTGCACGGTGAGTTTTCTTGATGGAAGCAACGACAGTTGCCGTATCGAAAGGCTGAACACTTCGCGCGTCGATGACTTCGACATTGAGGCCAACATCCTTTAACTGTTCCGCGGCATCAAGTGCCTCGTGTACCATTCGTCCGAAAGCAACAATAGTGAGATCAGTTCCCTGCTTACGAATAACGGCTTCGCCAATGGGTACTTCATAAGGACCCTCAGGCACTTCCATTGACAGCGCTAGTGATGCTTTGTTCAACACAACAAAGACCGGATTATCGTCACGACAGGCAGCAATAATCATGCCCTTGGCATCATAAGCATCCGATGGCATAACAACCTTCATGCCAGGTAAATGAGCAAGCCAGGCTTCAAGGCTCTGAGAGTGCTGGGCTGCAAGACTGCCACCAGCGCCGCCCATGGTCAGTACAGTGACCGGCAATGTTGCCTTGCCACCGAACATAAATCGCATCTTGGCCATCTGGTTGGCAACTTCGTCCATGCACTCACCAAGGAAGTCCATAAACATCAAGTCAATGATTGGACGGCAGCCGGTTGCTGATGCACCCACGCCTAGTCCCATAATGCCTTTTTCGGAAATTGGCGTATCAATAACACGCCTGGGACCGAACTCATCAAGCAGACCGCCGCAGTATCCATAGACACTTCCCGCTACCGCAACGTCTTCACCCGCTATAAAGGCCTCATCTTGCTCACGGAGCACTGTACGAATACCTTCGTTAATTGCCAGGACATAAGGCAGAACTCTTGGTTCCGGTTTTTTAGCTTCTGACATAACTTATGCTCCCTTCACGTAATAGACATTTTCAAGTAACTCATCCGGTGTTGGATAAGGCGAATCGTTCGCAAACTCAATGGCTTCTTCTATATCTTTATCGACCGCCGCATGAATCCCGTCGAGCTGCTTCCTGCTCACTACACCCAGTTGGATCAGCCGCTTCTCAAAGGAATTAATGGCATCTTTTTTCTTCCACGCCTCAACTTCCTCGTCAGAACGGTAGTTAAGACCCATTCCCCTGACACCAACATGATCGTAATAACGATATGTTTTACATTCCAGAAGAGTTGGGCCGCCGCCACTACGCGCCCGCTCAATTGCTTCACCGGCTGCTTCATAGACAGCCATGACATCCATGCCGTCGCAAATCACACCTGGCATACCATATCCAGAGGCGCGGTCGGCAACATCAACGATCGCCTGATGGCCTGACTGCGGCGTGTATTCACCGTAGCCGTTGTTTTCACAAACAAAGACACACGGCAGTTTATAGAGCGCTGCCATATTAGCTGCCTCATGGACACTGCCTTCGTTGGACGCACCGTCACCGAAGAAGGCGATCGAAACGTTTTTGTTCCCCTTAAACTGATTCGAAAATGCTGCGCCCATTGCAATGGGTGGGCCGCCACCAACGATTCCGTTAGCACCCAGCATGCCGAGATCCATATTCGAGATATGCATACTGCCGCCTTTACCTTTGCAGTAGCCGGTTGATCGCCCGAACAGTTCCGCAAACATAGGCTTAAATTCGCCGCCCTTCGCAACCAGGTGGCCATGGCCACGGTGAGTGGAGGTGATCCAGTCCTCGTTGGAGAGATGCTGCATAACACCCGAGGCTACAGCTTCCTGTCCCACATAAAGGTGCAACGCTCCCGGAATCTTGCCGTCTTCCATCATCTTACCGGCGCTTTCTTCAAACCGGCGAATGCGAAGCATTTTCAGATGCATTGCCTTGAGGGTCGCGTTTGAAGGGCCTTTGTTTGAAGCGCCTTTTTTAGCGACAGTTCGAGGGGCCTTTCTGGCTTTCGCCGCTGCCTTTTTTGCAGCAGGTTTCTTGACGACACTCTTCTTGGTCGATTTCGCCGCTACTTTTTTAGCAGCAGGTTTCTTGACGACACTCTTTTTGGTCGATTTAGTCGCTGTTTTTTTCGCTGCGGCTTTTTTTGCAGCGGCTTTCTTCTTTGCTTGTGCCAAGGAACTTCTCCTTTAATTTGTCTTTGTCATCTGTCAGCCCGGTGTGAGACTATATCTCAATCAAGGCTCTTAAAACACGCGCCATTGCGGCCCTCGGACAGAAATCCGGGGCAATTTTGTAACACGTTGCAATTTCTAAATCCAGCCGATAGTCTAACGGGATGGCCGGCCAATAGGAGCATTGATCATGGGCATGAATGAACAACAAATTACCACCCTAAAGCGGTTGATGGAGTACGAAGCTGCAAGGACAGAGCCCCCTGTTGGTTTCCCCCATTTACCTGACCTCCCTGCAGGTCGATATACAGACCAGCGCTTTTACGAACTGGAAAAAGAACACCTGTGGCGCAAATCCTGGCTATTTGCCGCCCACATAGACGAGATCCCTGATCCTGGGTGCTACATGCTGTGGGAGAACGCTGGCCAGCCGGTCATCATCGTTCACGGCGATGATGGCGAAATCTACGCCCACTACAATACCTGCCGGCACAGGGGCGCACCTGTCGTAACAGAACAGTCAGGCCGCAAGGCAAGACTTAGCTGCAAGTATCATGGCTGGACCTATACCCACCAGGGCGAGCTGATATCGGTTCGGGACCCGGAAGACTTCACCGACCTGGATTTTTCCTGTCGCAGCCTGATCTCTGTCCGCTGTGAACGTTTCGGTAACCTCATTTTTGTGAACTTCGATGAAAACTGCGTCAGCCTGCTCGAATATCTGGGTCCGATCGCCGATGAATGGGCAGAATTCCAGTTTGATAAGGTTCGACTGGCGGCAAGACACACGTTTGTACTCAACTGTAACTGGAAGATTGCAATGGAGTCCAACACCGAGGTCTACCACGTAAAAAGCATCCACCCCAGCACAGTGGCACCGGCGCTGGATGACCGGCGCAATGTAAACTCCTTCTACCCAAATGGGCATGGTCGAATGGTTGCGCCACGACCCAAGGGCGGAGATGTGGGTAGCCCCATCGTATTGCCGGAACTGCCTGAAATCGACACCGTGGGCGAGATCGGGCGTACCTGCACGCAGTCATATGGCGTTTTCCCGAATTGGGTGTCGCCACTCAGCCATCGAGCTGTACCTCCGCTACTCTTCTGGCCTATCAGCATCAACCAGACGCTATTCGAGACCTGGACAATGGTGCCTGACTGGGGCGATGGCGATTACTGGACAGTGAATGATGGTGAGCGCCTGAATGACGTGTTGCTGGAAGATACCGAGTTCGGCGAGGCGATTCAGAAATCCATGGAGTCCTATGGTTTCAAAGGTGTACCACTGTCTTACCAGGAAGCCAGGATCTATCACTGGAATCAGCAGGCAGATCGTGTCATTGGCGCCGAAAATATTCCACCGGAACTGCGAGTTGAGCAGGTCATGGGAGAAGAATGGATCTACCCCAATGACCCTAGAGTTGAATATTCCTGACTTCCGCCAGCATCAAAAAGTTAGTGCTTACTTACTGAATTGGGCCGTGATGTCAAGTCTATCGACTCTCTGGCTCTCTACCAGTGCGATTAAGTGATTGAATGAAGCCTGATTACACCCCCGTACCCTGGCGAGTAAGAATAGCCTTTGGCATCGGCCAGCTTCCGGAAGGTATCAAATCCGCCGCCTTCGGATTTTTTCTTCTCTTCTACTACAATCAGGTTCTGGGACTTTCAGGGACCCTGTCTGGAATAGCGATTTCCCTTGCACTTATCGTCGATGCAATCAGCGACCCGATGGTGGGGGCCCTGTCTGATTCAACAAGATCGCGCTGGGGAAGACGACACCCTTACATGTATGCAGCAGCGATTCCTTTTGCTGCATCCTTTTATTTCCTGTTTGCACCCCCCGCCGGTCTGACCGAAATGGGGCTTTTCTGGTGGCTGACCATTTTCTCTATTGCTACCAGAACCTTTATGACTTTTTACTCAGTACCCCATATGTCCCTGGGGGCCGAGTTAACCAGCGACTATGACGAACGAACCCTACTGTCCTCTGTCCGGATGGTATTGCAGTTGCTCGGCATGTTTGCAGTTCTGATTGGCGGTCCAATAATATTTTTTGGCGCTACCGCAAACTATGACAATGGCCAACTCGACCCAGATGCCTATCCACCATTCGCTATGGCTGGCTTTTTTATCATGGTCATCGGTGTCTGGGTCTCTGCCCTTGGAACCCACAGCCAGATAAAAAACCTACCGCAACCTGGCCCGGAAGATCACTTTTCACCCAGATCAATGCTCGGTGACATCTTTAAGGCATTTAGTATTCCCTCGTTTACAGCTGTCGTTACCGCCTCGATCATCGCCGGCATGAGCCAGGGGATGGTTCAGGCACTCATCATCTATACCGGCACCTATTTTTTTGAACTGTCACCCAATCAAATGACTTTCCTTTTTACCGGCGGTGTTCTTGGTGTCGTCACCGGGACGCTGCTGACAAGGCCTCTCTCGACTATTTTCAAAGAAAAGAAACACCTCTATATCGCAGGCCACTGCTGGTATGCGATCTTCACCTCCTACGTCATCATTCTTCGGTTGCTGGACTTGTTACCGCCGAATAGCGACCCGATCATTGCCCCTCTCTACATCATCAGTGGGGCCATTTCAGGGATCGGTCTGGGTGCAGCTATACCACTTACATCCAGCATGATCGCTGACGTGACCGATGAACATGAACGCCGATATAAGAGACGCCAGGAAGGCATCTACTATGCGGCGGCATCATTTGCAGGCAAGGCTATCGGCGGCTCCGGCGCGATCTTCGCCGGCCTGATCATAGATTTCGCAGGCATTCCCCAGGGCGCAGACCCCGCTACTGTATCGAGCGAATCCGTTCTGAGATTCGGTTGGGCACTTGGCCCGGCTGTCCTCGTGATGACGACACTTGCGATTACCTGCATCAGTTTCTACCGGATCGACCGTGAATCGCATGCAAAAACCCTGCATGAAATCAGGGAGAGGTCCGTTGCTTGATTGGCGTCACCCACGCCCGGCTTCTGACTTTCAGGAGCTTACTATTTTTCGCTTTCCCTTCTTTCTTGAAAACCTCCTGGTGCTTGGCCTGTATTCATTCATGTTCTTCATGGCCTGTCTGTGGTCATCATTGCCAAACCTCATGGGTATTGGCAGTGCTTCCTTCTGGCTGACCTGTATCACGCTGTTCTTTAATTATGGTTTCGTGATCGTTGATCACACCTCCCGGGGGTTCCAGCATGTGCCCAAACTATCCGGCGAGCTGGTCTTTCCAACCCATGATTCCAGGTTGTTCACCATTACGGGGCTGACCCTCTGTTACTTCGCATTTAATTCGCCAGGGTGGGACGAACCTTCACGCCCCCTCCGGCTGATCATCACTTTCTTTACCTATCCACTGCTGTTTTCATTAGGGTCGGTGAATCGTCACTTCACGGAATTGCTTAACCCTGTCAGGTTACTCAAATCGATTATCGTTTTCACGGCATCACGTCATTCACCCATTTTTTATCTTCTTCAACTCGTGACGGGTGCACTTTTATATTTCGATATCCAAACCTTTGGTGAGATCAGTACCTGGCACGTGACCTGGCAGATACCTGTCACGCTAACCCTGCTCTTTTTAACTTTTCGGGCACTAGGCGTGCTAATCAACGCACAGGGCCCAAAACTCGGGATCGCTGTTCTGCAGAACGAAGATACCCATATTGCTTCACTGGAGAGAGCAGCCGAAATAAGGCTGAGCGATTTCGTCATGCGGTTGCATCGCCTCGCTCGTGTGCACGAGTACAGGAAAGCCTTCGATTTAGTGCAGGTATTCCAGAATGAGAACCACAACAAGCTCGATGAACACTTGTATGCCAGGCTGTGCGAATGGGATGACAAACGATTAACAGCGATGCTCGGCGCCGATCTGGCTGAACGACTTCTGCGCGATGGCGAAGTCGAACGGGCGCTTAAAATTTTTCGCGACAGCTACGACATGGACCCAATAAAATTCGCATTTTCTTCTGGAACATCTTCGTTGCTTTTCTGTAAGGTGGCAAAAGACCGCGCCAGCCAGGAAAGACTCTTCAAATACCTGCAACGATTCGACCAAACATTTCCCAATCATCCAGGCCTGCCTGCCGCGATGCTTCAGCTGGCAACCCTGGCATTGGATCGGTTCAGTGACCCGAAAATCGCCAGGGAAGCCCTGGCAAAGGCAGCCTCGAACAGCCCTGCCATTACAGAAAATGAGGACTACCAGCGACTGATGGCGCTATGCTCAGCTTGATTTGGTGATTTACAAATTCGGCTGGTATCCTCCACATCACTAAATTAGTCTTCCCCAAGGAGATCAGACAGATTGTCCAGCTTCCCTACAAGCCCAGAAGAAATTAACGCCCAATGGCTCACCGACAAACTCGGGTACGAGATTGAATCATTTAACATCGAAGCACTTGGGGAAGGTGGTGGGCTATTGGGACTGGTTACCCGGTTACACCTGAAAGCCAGCGAAGGCCCGAGGACTCTCATTGCAAAGTTCCCAACCAAAACGGAGGGAAACAGGGCTGTTGCAACTACCTATGACATGTACGCACGGGAATATCGCTTTTACACCCAGGTCGCGTCCAACGTACCCATGCGTTCACCCGCGTGTTACCACGCCGAGCTCAATGAACAAAACAGCGATTTCGTTCTTCTGCTTGAAGACCTGCAGGGGTTTGAGCTTGGCGACCAGGTCAAAGGTTGTAGTGTGGACCAGGCACACCAGGTCATTCAAAGCATCGCGTCACTGCACAGGAATACCTGGCGACCAGACCACATCACGGACATTAAACCACATGACATGCCCTATCAGCGTGAAGGCATGGTTGGTGGTTTCCTGGTCGGCTGGCCAGTCGTAAAAACAGATTTTGCAGACGTCCTGGAAGCAGCAATTACCCCGCAGCAGATCGCTTTGCTCGACACCATGCCTGATCAGGTCGATCGTTTACTGGATATTATTCATGACGGCCCGCTAGTGATCGGCCATGGTGACGTCCGCCTGGACAACATCTTTTTCGCAAAAGACGGTAATGCACTGGTGGATTACCAGGCAGTTTCCAAGGCCGCGCCAGAACACGACCTCGCTTATTTTGTCACCCAGAGCCTTTCCAATGACGTAAGGTGCGCGGAAGACTGGGTTGCGGTCTATCACCAGCTTCTCACCAGCGAAGGTCTTGACTACCCGCTAGACACTTCACGGCAACGATATCGCTATTGCGCGCTTTATCTCGTCTGTTATGCCGTGATCATCGCCGGGACTCTCGACCAGGCGAATGAACGCGGCAGAAACCTGGCAGAAACATTACTGGGTAACTCGCTTCGCTCGGTGGTTGAACTCGACGCATTAAAACTACTTTCCCAGTAACAAACAGGACGAAGCTGAAGGCTCTATCGATAAAACCGGCAGCATCGACATGCTTGTCAGCAATGACGGTGGTGTCGGCAAGTGAAGCAGGGGCAGGTGTTACTGGCACACAGCTGAATGTGGATGGCGGAACCGCGCAGTACTAACGTCCCACTCCGAACGACATGAAGGTGCCAAGCTCAACATTCGTGCGTTTTCATGAGCTAACCAAAATTAAATCCCGGCCCACATTCAACCAGCATCTGTCCAACAAGACCGGCAGCACGGTGCTGCTGGGCCTTTTGGTATTCCTCGTTCCTGAACATGTCGAGCATCACCTGAGTTGACGGGTATTCAATAACTGCGACAGCATCCCAGGCGCCTTCCCCTTCGCCAATCAGAAATCCTCGAACCTCTCCCGAATACACAATGCGCGCGCCTTTAGGCTCCATGATTTCCTTAAAAGCCTTGCCGTAGAGGTGATAAGCCTCTTCACCGCTCAGTTCTGATTCACGACCGTCTTCGTACACAGCTTTCTTCCTGAACCTAAGCAGATTCAACATGGAAATGGGTTCACCAGTGGCCCTGTCACGAAATGCACGAACCTGGTCACCCGTTGGTTGAAGAATAATTTCAGTCATTGGTTTTCACCTGGTTATTAATTTGGCGTATTTAATCCGGTTTCTATTCACATAGAAAGACAGGAATATTTCGATCTGTCCGGGCCTGATAGTCCTGGTATGGCGGATAGTATTCACAGCAAATGGGCCAGAGCTGCGCCTTTTCTTCATCCAGCACGCGTCGTGAGTTCATTGGCCTGGTTTGCCCGCCGAAGGTAATACGAACATCCGGATAAGCGATCAGGTTGTGATACCAGACAGGATGTTTCGGAGCTCCACCTTGCGATGCGACCAGCAGGAAGCCATCACCATGAGGCACGCACATCAATGGAATGGTCCGCTTCTTTCCGGATCTGGCGCCCTTCATCTCAACCAGCAGAATCGGCATTCCGGACAACTTGCCCATCAAGCGCCCGCCGGTCAATTTGTAGACGATCACGTTCACTTTGGTGAAAAGTTTCAGCACCCACCTGGGCGGCGCATCATTACTGGTATTTTTTTGTTCACTCATAACGTCTCACTCGCATGCTGTCGTTTATGACTTGTCCAGCCTCTCCTCGCGAAGGGCTTTTCTCCTCAGCTTGCCCGCATCATCTCGCATGGGCTCATCAGAAAACTCAATGGTTCTAGGGATTTTATAGCGGACAAGCCTTTCCGACAGGTGGCTCAATAATGCTGCTTCCTTTAAACCCCCGGGCGCATCAACAATGGCATGCACAAAATTACCCAGGTCTTCATGAGGCAACCCTATGACGGCTGACGAGCGAACGCCCGCACAACTGTCGATCGCGGCCTCGACCTCAGCCGGATATATGTTTGCGCCACCAGACAGAATCATATCTGTCTGTCTGTCTGCCAAATACAGGTAGCCGTCTTCATCGAAGTAACCCATATCGCCAATACTTTCAAAACCTCCGGCCATCGCTTTTGCTTCTGCCCCAATGTAACGATACGTGGAGCCCTGTCCAGTTAGCGGTCGCAGAAACACCTCACCAACCTCATTGGGGGGCAGGCGCTGGCCCTCATCTCCTACAATTATAATTTCACAGGTCGAGTTTGGCTTGCCAACAGATCCGCGATGCGTCATCCACTCGATGCCACTAATGACCGTCCCACCCTGGGCTTCAGTACCGCCATAAAGTTCCCAGATAACATCAGCACCCAGCCATTCAATGAATGCTTCCTTCAACCAGGCAGGGCATGGTGCCGCCAGATGCCATAGAACTTTCAGGCTGGACAGGTCATAACCGGCCCTGACTTCTTCCGGCAAATTCCAAATCCGCTGCATCATTGTAGGCACCATATAGACAATATCTATTCGCTGGTCCTGTATCAGGCCAAGGGTTTTTTCCGCATCAAATCTTGTAGTCACAGTGATCTGGTTACCGCGAAAGAACGCACTCATCGCCCAGACAAAAGGGCCATTATGATAAAGCGGACCCGGTATCAGCATCGACCCCTGCAACTGGGTGTGCAATCGATCCGAATCTATATCCCAGACCGCAGGGCTGGTGGTAACGATCAGTTTCGGCCTGCCTGTACTTCCGCCAGAGGTCATTGCCTTAAAAGAAGTCGCAATTTTTTCGGGCAAAGGCTCGTCGGAGATGGCTGGATCCGGCTCATATCCGGCCGGCAGCGTCCGGTATCTCTCGTGGGACCCATCGGCAACACCAGTGATCAGCCTGGGCTCACCGACTTCTACAATCTGGTCACGCTCGAATTTAGGTAGCCTGGCAGAAACGGGTTGCGGCGTCGCACCCGCCTTCCAGGTTGCGATCGTCGACTTAAAAAATTCGATACCATTGGGCAACGCAATCGTCACAAAATCATCCTGGCCCACGCCAAGGGATTCATAGGCCCTGGCCAGTCTGTTGGTTTCCCTGTCCAGCTGATTCCAGGTAATGGTTTCACCTTCATGGTAAATCGCTACCCGATCTCCCTGTATCTCAGACCAGTAACTGACTATTCGACTAAGTGGAACCATCCGCATGCTAACTACTCCAAAGAACTTCTTTAATCCGGCTTCGACATATTTCGGGTCAAGAGTTTTACCACCAATGGCAATGCAGGCTGCAGTACCCTTCCCAGCAAACGCTGCGGCAGTGAAAGTGCGGGCGTATTGCTGGCTGAGCCATATTCATTAATACCAAGATCTTCTCTAATACTACTGGTCATCATGGCGACCGGTGTATCCAATGGAATACCTGTGCCATCAGCGATACGAACCATTCGCTGAAAGTTGGCAATGACACCCGCAGCATCCACCATGGCATTTTCCCCAAGCTCATCTTTCACCGCTTCTCGCGCGACCCGGGTGTCATCTGCCTTGTCATCAAAACTGTCCCCGACCGAGGCTTCCGCAAATCGGATCAACGCCTCCCCACCACGTAACCCGGTCTGGACTTCGTTTCCTTCGACAATACCGTTTAAATTAACTGCTTCTCCTGAAACCTGCGTGCTCGCACGGAGCATCAATGAATGAGAAGAAGTTCAGTAGAAGCAATCGCTCAGGGAAGAGACACGACCGGCAATCAGTTCAATCTGCGGCCTTGTTATAGATCGACCGCCATTAGCACCAGGATTAGCCACGTCCTGCATGTCCAGGTAGTGAACACCACTGAGTATCTTCAGCATGCGAACGCTGTCCGGCACCAGGCTCATCGCTGCTATCACATTACCCGTCTGTTTATTCCTACCATAGAGGTCAGATTCACGTTCAGCGACCTTCATCGGAGAAATCATTTCAATCCATGCTCCCAGGTCAGCCAGCCCTTCTGGGCGAAGCCCACTCGTTTCTCCTGCTTCCGGCTCAGGTAATGGCTCAGGCGGCATTCCCATCGCACGGTGAAAACCATCAATGCTGATGACCGCAACCACGATTCCCAACAGTTCAATGTACTTCCCGTCGGTCATACCCTTTGTATATAAGTCATCCAGCCAGGTTTCTGTAAGGCGGGAAGCGTCGGTCACGATTCGGTGGATCGCGTCAACCGCCGGGGCCGGTAAATTGGTGACCAAAGCATGCTCACCCTTAATACTGCTTGGTGAAAGCGCAGCCTTCCTTTCCTTACATAGTTCACAATGAACGGCATGGCGAGTTTCGGACAAAATCGCCACCCGATCTGCCCCTTTCCACCAATTACCAGGTTTTGCAATCATCTTCCAGATGAGCCGATGCGCTTCTGGAATATCATCTCGAATCCGGTATGGTGCTTCTGAATAATTGAAGTTCATCGCTTCTCCCTTAACCCCCAGCCTACGCGGCACCAAAAACTCCGTCAAACCCTTGAGTCAAGGTCGGTCATCGACCTAGAATCCGCTCCTTCCGTTCCCGAGTGAGACCAGAAACGTGTTAAAACTTTCCAGCGCTGATTTTCTTGAAATGAGCCACCCTGTTGCGACGATGAAATGGCAACTTCCGGTTGTACCAAAAACCACCGGCGGGCGCGGCTCACTCTTTGGTGGCGCAGGCCTCGCTGCAGGCATCGTTGCGCTGGAGCAGGCCACAGAAAAACCTATCGTCTGGGCGACCGGACAATATCTGTCGATCACCCGGCAGCCTGTTACTCTCGACATTGAGGTTTTACTACCGGCAAAAGGGCGAAACGTCACACAGGGCCGGGCGGTTGGTCACCTGGGCGAGCAGGAAGTCATCACTGTACTTGGGGCCTGCGGCCAACGACCTAATGTTGCAGAGGGCAATTGGTACAAAATGCCCAGCGCACCAAAACCCGAGAACTGCGATAAACTTGAACGCCATGATGATGGTGACACCATTCATGAACACGTGGATATTCGAATAGCACGGGGTATGTTCGGGTTCTCTGGTGCCGGTGAGCCAAGTGGCGACAACCAGTCCCTGCTCTGGGCTCGCATGCCAGAGGTCGAACATGACGCGGGTGCACTGGCGATTGTCGCTGACTATATGCCCTCAGCACTCGGCAATGCCCTTGGCAAGATCATGAGCTGCACCAGCCTCGATAACACCATTAGGATCGCGAATCACGCCCCAAGTGAATGGATACTCTGCGAGAACCAGATCGAGCATGTCGGTGATGGCTTCGGCTACGGCCGGGTCAACATGTGGAGCGAGTCAGGTATCCTACTGGCCACCGCAAGCCAGAGCCTGATTGTACGGTTACCTGACTGGTAGCATTATGGCGAGGCGAACTTACCCTCACTGTAGACCATCAGATATTGGTTACCGAGCTTACCGTTCACTTCCTTCAGAAAAGCCTGCATATCATCTTTACCTAGATCGGAAACGGCTTTTGCCAACTGCATGTTGGAATCGAATGTCATCACGCCCCGATCCAGGTCTGCCCAATAGCGCTTTGACCTTTGCGAAAGGTTTTTGTCTCTCTGGGTTAACTTCGCGATTAAACCACCCTTGTTCGCGTCAAACTCTTCGTCCGACATTTCGGAAAGCACCTGCTCCTGTGCGGTCATGAATGCCAGAGTCCTGTCCCTGAGCAGGTCGGGGCCAGCGACCGGAGACTGGATAACAAAACTTATTCCACCGCGATCCCTGAGCTGCGTATTAACCGCGGACACAACGTAGCCAAGTTGCTGCTCTGTCCGAAGTGATGAGAAGAAACCAGGCGCTACCAGGTGAGTCAGTAGTGTGCTTCTGGCCCTATTCTCAAAACTCGACTGCTCATCCTGAACGTAGAGCACCATGGAGGCGTCATCGTGGTCTATCTCCAGCAGCATCGAACTCGCTCCTTCCAGCTCAATCACCATGGTCGAAACCGGCGCGACATCACTTATCCGGACATGTTGCTTTAACAAACCTGCCAGCTCATCAACTCGAGCTTTCGTCACGTTCCCATGGACCAGGCCCTGAATGGACATCTGCTGAAGGACGCTGTCCCTCCAGGCAGCAAGACTTTCCGGCGTAACGCCCTCTAAGGCGCCAATGACCTGCTCTGCGGTCCAACTTGAATCAAGGAGTTCATCCTTCGATCGCTGGTAGCTTTGAAGGAACGGTTTGTTCTTCAGGGAGTTTGCGAGATCCTTGATTAACTCACCTTTCACGACATCAAAACGATCTTCCTTGATCTCCAGATTCATCAAGCGGGTTAACACTTCTTCAAGCAGCACAAGTTGTTTGTCATTATAGCCGCCGACCGAGACTCTAAAGCCCCTCGGCGGAGCAGCGATCTCGTAACTGACGCCCGCCAGCAGCGCGGGATATGCAAGTGCATTCAGATCATCCTGAACAAGCATGCTATACAACTGGGACTGCGCCGCGTCAGCAAGGGCAATGAATCCGCCATCGTTACGAAGACTGACGTGAATGACTGCCCGGGGCACATTGAACTGCAGATCCGTGTCCATATAGAGTTCAAGCCCTTTGTCCGCTATCACTGGTCTCGGGCCGAGTGAGTCCCCTTGTGTCAGGTCCAGCGATTCAGGCAGGAACGGGTTAGCCTCAGGCAATTCCAACATACTAGAATCAACCGTCGCCACTGAGATCTCACCGAGCTTAAGGTCGTAAGACACACCAAACCACGCCTCCGTAGATTGGCCTTTGTAACCGGGAGATGACAGCGTCATCAAAACGTTGTCCCTCGTTAGCAGGGTCAGGAAGGACCTGATCAGCGAAGCGTCAAATTCCTCCATCAGGTAGGATGCCACCAGAAGATCTTCCGCCGGGTAGTGCTGCAATGCCGGCGCGATGGATCTGACAGCGTTCATGGCGCTCGTTTTCTCACTGAAACGAAAAGCGAGCTGCGCAACTATTGCCTGCTCCTGGTAGATCCACTCTTCAATCTGACCGTCTTTCAGCAGATCCAGATAGGCAAACAGGTATGCACTGATTTCATCCACATGGGCTGACCCGGCTTCGGTCAGGCTGATATTGACCGCCATGACGCTATTGCCCTCATCCATCTGCGACTCGCCAGCCGACAATCCCTTTATCCAGCCCTTTTCATTAAGTAGTGCGTGCAGGCTTCCATCACCTTCATGGCCAAGCAGGTTTGAGATGTACTGAACTGGCTTTTTCCGATAATACGTCTGGATTGAAGGCATCGGGAAGGCGTAACCAACCCGGTGCGCATCTTTTATGTTGTCGAACACGAGTTTCGCAGGCAACTGCCCCGCCGTAAAAATGGGCTTGTTGATCTTTGATACTTCAAGACGCCTATTCTTGATGGGCAGAAATGTTTCAGTGACCCATGGTTGCATCTCATCCAGGGTCTCGTTGCTCAGCACAACCAGCGCCATCTGGTTAGCAGAATAGTTCTCCTTGAAAAAGGTCAGCAGGGAGGCGTGCACGTCACCCTTTAACGTTTCCAGACTACCGATGTTGAATTTGGAAACCGGGTGGTCCGGGTTCGACGCCACTTTCTGGACAACAAATGATCGCCAGCCGTCATCCTTCATCTGCAACTGGTACTCAGAGTTCACTGCATTCTTTTCACGATCTACGTATTCCTTCTGTAACAGCGGCGAGATAAAGAACTGGGCGAACCGGTCCAGCCCTTCATGAAACGCTTCCGGCTGGATATCAAAAAAGTAGTTGGTGTGGTCAGGCGCGGTATAGGCGTTTGAACTGCCCCCATGTGCCTGGACAAAACTAAAGTATCCATCAGCTTCCGGGTACTTTTCCGTTCCAATAAACAGCATGTGCTCCAGGAAATGTGCCAGGCCCAATCGTTCTGATGGATCATGAAAGCTGCCACGAAAAGCGGTCAGTGAAGCCGCCGCTTTATCTGCTTTCTGGTCCGATATCAGGACGACCTTAAGACCGTTCGCGAGTTCCAGGTAACGGTAATCGCGGGTGTCATTGGGGCTCTTTTCAATTTGCTGAATCGACGTGATCGAAGGCTTGCCCGGGCTATCTTCCGCAACCTGAGTGGATTCGCATGAAACAAGGAAAAGGGCGATCGGAGCCCAAAAACCCCGGGGAACCTGAAACTTCATAGGGTAGATCCTGAACACAAAGTGCACATCATAAAGCACCTCATGCATTCGGGATACTAAACCTGGAACTTGTCCAACCATGTTGAAAATATCTACTTAACCACAGCAGATGTTCAACCTGGCGGTTGAACAAACTGGCTTTGCGTTCTAACCTTGCTGAACGATTGATCATGGGAAAACAAAAAATGGCAAAGAAAGCAGCCTGGTACTACTTCAGAAAGGGATGAACTACCTGCACCAGAGCATCCAAGTTCTTGGAAGCCAGCAAAATCGAGATCCTTGACACGGTCATGGCCAGCAGGAAACTGCAGGCATCGGACGCTAAAGCACTGCTAAAAGACGCATCTAGGCTAGTAGCCATGAAAGGCAAGAAAGTACAGGAGTTCGATGTTTCATCTAAAGTGGGAAGCGATGCTGTCGAGTCAATGCTCGGCCCAACAGGCAATATGCGCGCGCCAACCATCAAGGTAGGAAATACTTACCTGGTAGGCTTCAATGAAGAAATTTTCGCCTCGGAGTTTGGTTAGTCGAGCAGCAGGGAAAGCTAGCTTACTTACGTGGATGAGGTTCAAGAACTGACCCTTGTAAATACACGCTAGTCGCTTAAGCTTGGCTCACTAAATGTTAAGCAACTTTCACATGAGCCGAACGGTCGCTGCATTGATCCTGACCTCCTACCTGACGGCCTGCGGAGGCGGTGGCGGTGGCGGCTCAACGCCCGCACCCGAACCACCACCTACCGACCCTGATTCGGAACCGACTACCCTGGTACTACTGGATTCAGTTCCCGGCCCCGGTGTAACCAATGTGGAACCCGGGCAATCAACGTCAAGTTTCGCCCATCCGGGCCATTCAGACCTTAGCCTTGAACTCAGCAGTGATTGCGGCGGTTTTACTGGCACCACTATACGCCGCGACCTGTTCGACCTTGCTGTCGCGGATTTCAACCAGCTATTGGATCACAAGATCAAGTGTCATCTTGAAGAAAGTACGTCCTATACCATCACCGCAAACGGCACGCGCAGCAATGAAGCGGAGTTCACCTCGGAGTTGTTTATTTCTAGCGGCGTGACCAACCCTTCAGGTCTCACCGTGATCAACGAATTCGACCTGCCAAGAGACACCGTCAACGATATGTTCCTTGGCTATATTGATGGCGCTTTCTTTGAAGACCTTGACCTGCCGTCCGGAATCGAATCCCTGGTCCGCGGCCTTGTCCTTGAAATCGCTGAAGCAAACTGGGGTAATCTGGTGGACCCGGATTCTCTTTATGATGTCACCTCACAGCAGGTCAGCTACCTTTCACGACACCCGGATGGTTCACCTTCCGCTGAACTAACCGCGGCGATTACCTTTCCTGTCATCGCATCAGCCAGCGGTTTTGTAACCAGGGATCGCGCTATTATTCTGACTCATGCTACCGGAAGCACCCCCGGGGACCTGGATAATACTGATGCCTGGTACATTCTGGCAAACTTGTTCGCGTCTCGTGGATACCTTGTTATCGCACCGGACAACTACGGTCGAGGTGGCACTGGGAGTGCGCCGGAAACCTACCTGATGGCAAACAGAACCGCGCTAAATACCCTCGACCTGGTGAACCAGGTACTGGAAGATACTGCCTATGATGAGGTCTACAACGGATCTGACCTCGCCATCATCGGCTATTCCCAGGGCGGGCATAGCGCGATTGGGCTCCATCTGCTATTTGAAACCCAGGGGCCAGAGAACCTGTCGATACGGGAAACCTATTCCGGGGGCGCTCCCCATAACCTCTACCAGACCGTACGCGGGGTAATGCAGCATCTGGATGGAAGCTGCGACGACGGCGCCTATTGTCGATACGTCGATGAAGACACCACTGTGCCGTTTGCAACCGATAGAATTTTCCCAGGCTTCCTGAGCTACACAAATACCGGCCTGTTACTTGACGACGTGGTGACCGGTGAAGAAATTAATCCAGAGTTTGTCACCGCTTTCCTTGCTAACGACCCTGAGCTGGATAACTTTAAAGCAATGTTACAACTGAGTAGCTTTACGCAGATAGTGTCGGCAGGAGATAACTTTTCCGGCTCAAACGCTCTGGTTCACCTCTATCATTCGCAATTCGACCGACTGGTGCCGTTTGCCAACACTTCAGAGCTGGCTGCTATTCTTGAACCTGCAGTAACAGTCGACTTTCACGAAAACCGCTGCAATTCAGATGGCTACGAGGCTATCTTTAACCTGACGGACAAAGTGGGTGTATTGCACACCCTGTGCGGCCTTTCTGTTCTGGATAACGCTCTGGCAGACTTTAAGTAGTGCCCCTGAACGTTCACCGCTAGTGGATTTCAGCCTGTCCTTTCCAGGCTTCCCGTAATTTCCCCATATTGAAACCCGGCTTTTGCGAAGCTTCAATGACGATGCGCTCGCGGGCCATGATCTTTGTTGCCTGTTCAACTATGTCCTGTGCATCTCCTGCAGGAACAACAACCGCGCCATGCATATCAGCATGAACCAGGTTTGAATCACTGACTTCCATTCCATGGACATTAACGTCGCCCCCCCAATCAACAACGTTCACAAAGGCATGTGATGGGTTGATCATCCCTGCGAGCATTTGGAACTTCTCCTGACTATCAGGAATATCCCGTACGCTGCCATTCGTGACAACACCAAGACACCCCAGCCCGAAGTGAATATTTGTGTTCACCTCACCCCAGTAAGCGCCATACCCGGGCGTGTCATCGACATCCTGGATAATCGCAATACTCGGCGTAGGCCCACCTTCAGCAATGTAACTATAGTATCCATCAGCATCCATCCTTTGCGCCGGCTTGTGGGCGGCCCTGATCCGGACGGTGCGGGCGAACCCAAGAATCGGTGGAAGCGAAGGTCTGACACAGACAAACGGGCGAATGTTGAAGCCCCGCGCACGCCGACCTGGGTTCACAACTTCAAGCGCGTTGCAGACAGTTGGCGTGTCCAGCGCCAGCAAGGCATTCCATATTTCCGGTGATAGCTCTGGTGATAGCTCTGGTGATAGGCCAGTCATTATTCGTCCTCAAATTCGTCAGGGGTCGGATATTCTTCAAATTGCGGTGACTCACCACCAATCATATCCCAGCTTGCCTTCGAGCCAACAAAGATATGACGAGCGAGAGTAACTTCCGGATCATCATTCAGGCAGCCAAGCGAAACCCCATGGACCTCGCCATTAAAGACCCCGCACAAGGTAGAACCACAGACTTTACAGAACTGCAGGCCCGCTGTTTCCTGGTTCACATATGACGTTAACAGTGCTTCACCTTTGGTCCACTTAAATGTACCCGGGTGCACCAGCGCATAGGCTGACCCAGCGCCGCTAAACGCTTTCCGGCACCTGGAACAGTGGCAAGACCTGGCATCGAACACATCGCCGGAAACCTCAAAGGTCACTTCGCCACAAAAACACTCGCCTGTAATTACCATCGTCGTACCCATTTTTAATTATCGAGTGATTCTAACGTTTTCCCCGGTGTATTCCCTGATTGCGACCAGTACAATTTACCCATGGCAAATACAACGCTATCGGGGAACAAGTTCGTCCACATGATAGAAAGCACACCGACCCTGGCAGCTAACCTGAGGGAACATCTTCTTAACAAGGGCTCTTCTGCAGGTTTTACCGCGGCAAATGGCAACCGCCATCACCTCTTGAACCACAGTAACTCAAACGCAAAGCAGTTTGTCATCTGTGCCATACGCATGGGCTAGCCCTGCATCATCACTAACAGCATGACAATCATGTTCATCAGCGCCCTGGGGCAAATACAATCCGCCCCTTCGATTGCCTGTTCGCTAATCGCTGCAGCATGTCGGGTAATTGATCAAACCCGACGACCGCATCAACCAGCGGACTAATCCTGTCTTCCATCAACATGGCATAAAGTTCGCGGTAGCAATCGTCGAATGGTTTCTCGTCCCTTCCCCGATAACCACCCATATGAACCCCAACGAGTGAGTAGTTTTTTACCAACGCGTGATTCATGGGTGCACTTGGAATGGTCCCTGCCGCAAAACCAATGATCAGGTACCTTCCCTCCCACGCGACCAGCCTTCTGGCCATATCAAAATAATGAGCACCGACCGGATCGTAGACAACATCCACACCGCGACCATCGGTCAATGACATAACTTTTTCGTAGAGATCCTCACTGTTGTAGTCCACAACTTCGTCAGCACCGATCTGCAGACAGGCGCTTGTTTTCTCAGCGCCTCCCGCAGCTGCAACAACCCAGCAACCATGAACCTTTGCGAGCTCAACGGCAGCCGCTCCCACCCCACCCGCCGCCGCAAGCACCAGCACCGTCTCGCCCGGCTTAAGGTTTCCCCGAAGGTGCAACCCAAACCAGGCCGTCCCGTAAGTCACATGTAGAGCGGCTGCTTTTATGGGGTCTACCTCATCATCCAGCCCTGTCGCTTGCCCGCCCGGAATAAAGCATTCCTCTGCGTAGCCTCCAAAACCTTTATAGGTAGGCCCGATAATTCGATCCCCTACCGCATGGCCGGAATTCTCACCGACTTCTATGACCTTGCCGACGGCATTCATTCCCGGCGTAAACGGGGTATCCAGTTTTTCCTGATAACTGCCCTGGCACTGCAGGATGTCAGCAAAGTTAAGGTCAACGGCTTCGACTTCAATTCTGCAGACACTTTTCGGCGCGGTGGGCAAAGTGACTTCCCCAACGCAAAGGTTCGTCCATGGGTCACCCAACTCATTGATCTGCCAGGCTTTCATAATTTATCCTTCAATACTTGTTCATCAAAAAATGTCCATAGGGAAGTTCCCATTCTATTTCAGGCTGAATTTGTTGAGCTCATCGCCACGGCTGACAATACCTTTCGACCCGATCATATCTTCCTGCGTCATCCCTTCAAGTACATCGCTGTCATCGTCGACCACAGCAACGAACCTCTCTGCCTTCGGGTCACCCAACTCACCCAGCCTGCCAATGACTAACCCCTGGCGGGGCTGGTTATCACGGCCATAGAGCACCGTATAGGTCTCGATTGTCGCATCTCCGTTTGGTGATTCGGTAAAAGGCGTGTCAGGTGCATCGTCCAGAACCTTCTGGTAGGAAGCAGGATCGGTACGGCTCCAATCGCCTTCAACGGGGTTCGTTGAGTAAATGCCGGCAGCATGCTTACTAAAGTAACCACCGTTAGCCGTCACAAGCCCATAGCTGCCCTTGTCCGCTCGAACCTTTTCTACCATTGCAGCAATGGAGTTCATCACATAGTTATTTCCGGCACCACCATGGAAAGGTAGCCCACCAGTGACTGTCAGTTGCCGTGGATCATCAACTGACAGACCAAACGTATCTCTCGCCATCGCCACCGCACTGGGGAAGCAGGAATAGAAATCGATGTGTTCTATATCATCAATGCCGAGGTCCCCACTCGCACTGTTATTCGCAAATACCTGCTCTGCCATCACCCGCATGGCTTCGCTCGAGTAATAGTTCTGCCTGCCAAGAATACTCTTTTCTTTGGTATCCGAACATCCATGCAGAAAGATGAACTTGTCATCCGGGATACCGAGTTTCCTGGCCTGGTCGACCGAGGTGAGAAGCAGCGCGGCGGACTGGTTAATCTGGTTCATGGCATTCATATACTTGGTATATGGCCAGGCCACGTAACGGTTACTGTCTGTAGCCGTGGCAATCTCATCGCTGCTACGCTGGACCGGGTACCAGGCATGTGGGCTCTTCGCTGCGACCTCGGTAAACCGGGCAAACAGCTCACCCAGCCCTAACTGGTGTTCCTCAACGGAATGTCCCAACTGGTGTCGCCGCGCATTTTCGCTCATCGCATAGAAACCCGGCGCAAGCCAGAGGCCGTGTTGTTGCTCATGGGGGGTACTGAGCTCTACATCTTCCACCAGGAAGCTCGGGTCACCGGATGCTGCCTCCTGCCAGGATGGTTGTTCACCGGTCGTCTTAACAATCTTACGCGCGGTTGCCATGGCCTCTGCCCCCGCAAACAACACAAACCGGGATTCGCCATTGGCAATCGCCTCGCTGAAGCGGTTCACCAGGTATTGCGGTCCATTGCCGCCATTGGGCATCAGCCATTGGGTTGCGCGGGTCGCGCCGATTCTATTCGCCAGCGCCTCGGGAGAATTGCGGGTCGATTCCCGAAAACTCTTTACCATAACCAGCGAATCAAGGTCTGCAAGGCTAGCCTTTGAAATACCGGCATCCTCCACCGCCTTGTAGACCGCCTGTTCTATCAGGC
Source organism: Gammaproteobacteria bacterium (assembly GCA_012961165.1). Lineage (GTDB taxonomy): Bacteria > Pseudomonadota > Gammaproteobacteria > Pseudomonadales > Azotimanducaceae > UBA9659. The sequence continues at coordinate 28,794 of DTZW01000138.1, forward strand.
CCAGCACGGAAGAACTATCAACATCAAACTCACGTTCCGTCACCTGACCAACGCCTACCAGCACCGGCATATACTTCTCACTCATCAAATCTTTCCTACCGTAGAATCAGCCCCGAGTATAATGGCTGCATAGCGGTGAATAAATTTTTTTCCTATAAAATGAACCTAATCACCTCCCACTTCGTCAGTACTGTATTACCGATTCTGCGAATCATATTGTGAACTTTTTTGATGACAGGTCCCAAGACAGGGTTGTGGACGAATTCCTTGTCATGCGTTGCCAGATGGGTGACAAAACTGCCCTTTCAGCGCTGATCACCAAGTGGCAACCGCCTTTCATGCGATATGCCTCAGTCATCACCCGGGACCCGACCCTGGCAGCAGACGTGGTACAGGAAGCCTGGATCAAGATTATTCGATCACTTCCACGCCTCAGGGAACCGCTTAAGTTTCCAGCCTGGTCGTACCGAATCATCAACCATCAGTGTATGGATGCTCTGCGGGCTATCAGGCCAACAGCCCCCGAGAGAGAACAGCCGGACACCTCTGCCGTCAGGGAATTGGAAGCAAAGGAACAGGTCTGGGGAATATTGGAGCAATTGTCACCGGAGCATCGCTCTGTACTGGCACTGCATTACCTGCAGGGGTTCGACGTGAAGGAAATAGCGGGTATCGTTCAAAAACCCCAGGGCACGATCAAATCGCGATTATTTAACGCCCGGGAGAAGTTCAGGCTGATGCTTGAAACTGCGCCCGAACACAACAAATAGCATCACAACTAGCACCACAGGAGGTAGTCATGACTACTCTGGACAGCAAGATACAGGCGGCACTGGCATCAGCTTCCGATCTCCCTGACGATATTACCGAGCCGAACCTGGCCAGCGATCTTATTGACACACTTCATGGACGCCATAGCTGGCTTATGAAATGGGGACTCGTGAAGATGGCTTTCGCGATTATCCTGATGTTTATCTGCGCATATCAGTTTTTCATGCAGGAAACGACTATGGCGATGATCGCCTATGCTTCCGCAACCATAATTTGTGTCATCGCCTATGCCACAGTATTTCTTTTTATCTGGGTTCAGATGAATCACAATACAACGGTTAGTGAAATCAAGCGGGTCGAGCTAGAACTTGCCTTGCTGGCCAAAGCACTTAAGGACAGCGCGTCCTAGACGCGTTAAAAAAGGGACCCTGATATGTTTCGAATTCTGCTACTGCTTTGCCTTTCACTGCCAGCACTTGCCTCGGAAGAACGTGCCCGCGAGGTCATCGACGAAATGGAGCAGCTGTACCGTGGGGACTCCAGCGACGCCACCATGACGATGCAGGTACAGACGCCAAACTACAACCGGACACTGACAATGAGCAGTCAATCCTACGGCAAGGATTACGCGTTTTTTAGAATCCGCGCTCCAAAAAAAGACCGCGGTATTGCAACCCTGAAACGCGCTGAAGAGATGTGGAACTACTTCCCCAAAATCAACAAAGTCATCAAGGTTCCGCCGTCCATGATGATGGGATCCTGGATGGGCAGCGACTTCACCAATGACGACCTCGTGAAAGAGACCCAGCTTATCGACGCCTACTCACTCGCCCTGATCGAAACAGAGGACCAGTACAAGGTCACGCTCACGCCAAAGGAACAAACTGTCACCGTCTGGGGCAGGATCGAATACACCATCTCAAAAGATCCATTGCTGCCACTGTCGCAAGCGTTCTTCGATGAAGATGGAGAAAAGATCCGCGAACTGACCTTCCATGAACCCAAAGAATACAACGGCAAATTGATGCCTTCTATTTTGGAAATGAGGCCGCTCAACAAAGAAGGCCAC
>DTZW01000139.1 GCA_012961165.1 Gammaproteobacteria bacterium
TAACCCAAACACAATGATGATGAGACCGATAATGACTTTTGCCAGGATCCCATCTGAACCGTCCCGCAACCGTTGAATTAGCATGATTCCTTTACCTTTTACTAAAGAAGGTGAGCCTGTTTTAAAACGCCCACAAAAAAGGCGCATCAATGATGCGCCTCTCTATTGTATTACCTTACTTTCTTATTGTCTTTTGTACCTTTTATATTACGTAAAGTCGCCGGCGTGAGGCTTTTAGTTAACCGCATCCTTTAACGCTTTACCTGCTTTGAAAGCTGGGACTTTCGCAGCTTTGATCTGGATTTCTTCGCCGGTTTGAGGATTTCTACCCATACGCGCAGCACGATCACGAACGCTGAATGTGCCAAAACCTACCAGTACAACCGAGTCGCCGTTCTTCAATGAACCAGTTATTGAATCAATCATTGAATCCAGCGCTCTTCCTGCAGCGGCCTTAGTGATATCCGCGGATGCTGCAATGTTTTCAATCAGCTCTTGTTTATTCACACTCTACCCCTTCTATAATTTTTAGTCATTTCTCGATGAATCAAGATGATGTGCATATGTAAAACGCCTTGCGCCTCGCTACTTTATACCCAATGATCCTGGCTTTTTCAAGATAAAACTGGCTAATGGGTGCTGATTCTCTGGCTTTCATCGGATTCACCTCCTGAATCAGAATCATTTTTCAGGTCTGATTCGAGCTCCTCCGATAGCGGTTCAGGCATTCTTTGTAGCGCGACTGCCAGTACTTCATCAATCCATTTAACTGGAATGATCTCCAAATCACTTTTTATGTTATCCGGTATCTCTTTGAGGTCCCTTTTATTCTCATCTGGAATGAGAACAATCTTTATCCCCCCCCTATGGGCGGCGAGCAACTTCTCTTTAAGCCCCCCAATCGCCAGGACCTGACCACGCAAGGTGATTTCACCCGTCATTGCGACATCCGACCTGGCTGGAATCCCCGTGAGAACGGATACCATGGCGGTACAAAGCCCAACACCTGCACTGGGTCCATCTTTGGGCGTGGCTCCTTCCGGCATATGAATGTGAAGGTCATACTTTTCATGGAAGTCTTTAGCTATGCCCAGAACGTTTGCGCGGCTCCTGACCACTGTGGTGGCAGCCTGTATCGATTCCTGCATCACATCACCCAAGGATCCTGTCTGGATATGGCGACCCTTTCCTGGAACCACAGCGGCCTCAATTGACAGCAGTTCACCACCCACACTGGTCACCGCAAGCCCTGTCACCTGCCCAACCTGGTCTTCTTCCTCGGCCAGGCCAAAATTGTACTTTCTGACCCCTGAATATACCTCAAGCAGTTCGGAGGTCACGACCAGCGTGCCTGATTGTTCAACCTCACTCAGGGCTGACTCTTTTACCACTTTTCGGCAAATTTTGGCGATTTCACGTTCCAGACCCCGCACTCCCGCTTCCCGAGTGTAGTAGCGGATCAGGTCTGTGACCGTTTGATCTTCGATTGCCAACTCGTCTTTCTTAAGACCATTATTCTCCATCTGCTTGGGAACGAGATACCGGGTCGCAATATTAAGTTTTTCATCTTCCGTGTAACCCGGAATGCGGATAATTTCCATCCGATCGAGTAACGGCGCCGGGATATCCATGGAGTTGGAGGTACAAATGAACATTACTTCTGAAAGATCGTAATCGACCTCCATGTAATGATCATTAAAGGTATTATTTTGCTCCGGATCCAACACCTCGAGTAGTGCCGATGCGGGGTCTCCTCTGTGGTCCTGCCCCATTTTGTCAATTTCATCGAGCAGGAACAGCGGGTTTTTCACTCCCGACTTAGCAAGTTTCTGGATGATCTTTCCTGGCATTGAACCAATATAGGTTCGACGATGTCCGCGGATTTCCGCCTCATCACGCACGCCACCCAGCGCCATTCGAACGAATTTCCGGTTTGTGGCCCTGGCAAGAGACTCACCCAATGACGTTTTACCTACACCAGGTGGACCTACAAGGCAAAGCACTGGACCTTTAATTTTCTTCACGCGTTTCTGGACGGCAAGATATTCAAGAATCCGGTCTTTGACTTCTTCAAGCCCATAATGATCGGCGTCGAGCACTTCTTCTGCCGCCACAATGTCTGTTCGGACCTTTGAGCGCTTCTTCCAGGGTGTGTTTAGCATCCAGTCAATATATGACCTGACAACCGTTGCCTCAGCAGACATTGGAGACATCATTTTGAGCTTGCTCAATTCGCCTTTGGTCTTTTCTTTCGCCTCTTTTGGCATACCTGAGGATTCCAGGCGCTTCTGCATGTCCTCCAACTCATTGGGAACATCATCCATGTCACCGAGCTCTTTCTGGATCGCCTTCATCTGTTCGTTCAGGTAATACTCACGCTGGCTCTTCTCCATCTGTTTTTTAACGCGACCGCGGATGCGTTTTTCAACAGTGAACAGTTCCAGTTCGCCCTCAAGCAAACCCAACATGTGCTCAACACGATCTTTCAGATCGAACATTTCAAGTAACTGCTGTTTGACCTCCAACTTCAGGGTTAATTGTGCGGCGATGGTGTCAACGAGCCGTGAGGGGTCTTCAATGCTGGCAACGGAAGTCATTACCTCGGGGGGCACTTTCTTGCTCTGTTGAACGTACTGCTCGAAGGTTCCTATGAGCGTTCGCATTAATGCCTGCCCTTCTCCGGGATCCATCAGCGGCTCGTCCAGTACCTCTACATCACCACTGAAAAATTCATCATTCTCGCGAATTTTACCAACCTTCGCCCGATGGGATCCCTCCACAAGGATCTTCACCGTCTTGTCTGGCAGTCGGATAAGTTGGAGGATGGTCGCCACCGTTCCAAAAGAATACAGATCATCCTTACCGGGTTTCTCATTACCGGGCTCCTTCTTCGCAAGCAGAAGAATCCGTTTGTTCTCGTCATTTTCCTGAGCGTGCTCGAGGGCACGAATCGATTTCTCGGTCCCTATAAAGAGTGGCTGCACACCATGCGGATAAACCACCATATCCCTGAGAGTCACAATCGGTACATCAAAGAGTTCTTCAGACATTAAATAACCTTTGTCGGCAATGGCACACGCGCCATCTACACTAGACTTAAACTATAGTTTACAAAATAAAAGGGGCATAAACGCCCCTTTTATTTCCTATTTTGGATAAACGGTATGTTCCGCGTTTATTCCGGCACCACCTTCCGCTTATCGATGTTTTCATAGATTAGCAAGGGTTCCGAGGCGCCATTGATGACGTTTTTATCAATAATGACCTTACAGATTTCCGGTTCGGAAGGCAGCTTGTACATCACTTCAAGCAGCACGTCCTCCAGGATGGAGCGTAGTCCACGTGCACCGGTTTTTCGTTCCATCGCTTTTTCCGCAATGGCAATCAGCGCATCTTCCCGGAAGTCAATTTCTGCGCCTTCCATCTCAAACAGTTTCGAATACTGCTTGGTGTAAGCATTTTTAGGCTCTTTAAGGATTCGCACCAGTGCTTCAGTATCCAATTCATCAAGTGTCGCCAGCACAGGCAGTCGACCGACAAATTCCGGAATCAACCCGTAGCGAACCAGATCTTCTGGCTCAATCGTTCTTAGCGTATCACCCAAAGTCTTCTTTTTGGCTTCGGTCTGTACGCTGGCGCCAAATCCGATTCCACTCTTGTCGGATCGATCCTGGATAACCTTGTCCAAACCTGAAAACGCACCACCACAGATAAACAGGATGTTTGATGTATCAACCTGCAGGAACTCCTGCTGGGGATGCTTTCGGCCACCCTGGGGTGGAACTGATGCAACGGTGCCCTCAATTAACTTAAGCAATGCCTGCTGTACGCCTTCACCCGAAACATCGCGTGTGATTGAGGGGTTGTCAGATTTCCTTGAAATTTTATCGATCTCATCAATATAGACAATGCCCACCTGCGCCTTGTCGACATCGTAGTCGCATTTCTGCAACAGCTTCTGGATGATGTTCTCTACATCTTCACCAACATAACCCGCTTCAGTGAGCGTCGTCGCATCAGCAATAGTAAAAGGCACATCGAGTAACCTTGCGAGTGTTTCGGCGAGAAGAGTTTTACCAACACCTGTCGGTCCTACCAGAAGGATGTTGCTCTTCTGGAGCTCAACTTCATCTTTCTTGCCAGTGTAGTTAAGCCGCTTGTAATGATTGTATACAGCAACCGAAAGGACTTTCTTTGCCCAATCCTGGCCGATGACATACTCATCAAGAATGTCCTTAATCTCCATGGGCGTAGGAAGCTTACTATTATCCGATTCGTCGTTACTTTCCTGGAGTTCCTCACGAATGATGTCGTTGCATAGCTCAACACATTCATCACAGACATAAACGGATGGGCCAGCGATCAGCTTTCGCACTTCATGCTGGCTCTTACCACAGAAATTACAGTGGAGTAGCTTACCGTCGTCGTTGCTACCCTCGTTCTCGTCGGACATACCCAAACCTCAAAATGCTTATTTAGGGATCACTGCTCTCAAATGCGGGTCACCCGAATCCATTATAGCCAAACGCTGGCAAATTAAAAACTGCCCCAAAAGGCACTGACTCCGGGTGATTCAATCCTATACAGCGGCTAAATTTGCCCTGGGCTCCTGGATCTTGTCGATCAGCCCGTAAGCAAGCGCATCATTGGCCGTCATAAAATTATCGCGTTCAGTATCTTTTGCAAGCTGCTCTACAGTTTTGCCCGTATGTTCCGCCATGATGACATTCATACGCTCACGCAGGAATAGTATTTCCTTTGCCTGGATTTCAATATCAGACGCCTGGCCCTGGGAACCGCCACTTGGCTGGTGAATCATGACCCTTGAATTTGGAAGACAATACCGTTTGCCCTTCGCTCCACCTGCCAGAAGAAATGCACCCATGCTTGCCGCCTGACCAATACACATGGTCGACACTTCACTATTAATAAACTGCATGGTGTCATAGATCGCCAGACCTGATGTCACCGAACCACCCGGCGAGTTGATATAAAGCTGCACATCCTTGTCGGCATTTTCAGACTCAAGGAAAAGCATCTGGGCCACAACCAGGTTCGCAACGTTGTCATCGATAGGCCCTACAACAAAGATGATTCTTTCTTTCAGAAGCCTCGAATAAATGTCATAAGAACGTTCGCCTCGAGCGGTTTGTTCAACAACCATTGGTATCAGACCCAGACCCT
>DTZW01000140.1 GCA_012961165.1 Gammaproteobacteria bacterium
TCAACCTTGCCATGTCTGAACAGGCACAACCGCTCATGGACGCGGTGAAGAAACATATCACGGATAATGTTGAGCCGATCACTGAAGAATTTGTTGCGCTGGATAAAGAGAAAGAGGACAGGTGGACCTGGCATCCAAGGCAGCTCGAGTTGCTGGAAGGAGCGAAAAACAAGGCAAAGGAATCCGGGTTATGGAATTTTTTCCTGCCTGATTCCGAAATCGGCGACGGACTGACTAACCTGGACTATGCGTATATTGCAACAGAGCTTGGTAAGTTCGCCCTGGCATCCGAAACACTAAACTGCAGTGCGCCCGATACAGGGAATATGGAAGTGCTTGAGCGAGTAGGGACCGAAGCGCAGAAGGAGCAGTGGTTGAAACCACTCCTAAATGGAGATATTCGTTCAGCCTACGCGATGACTGAACCTGGGATAGCCTCTTCTGACGCAAAAAATATTTCAACCAGCGCCGTGCTCGAAGGTGACGAGTGGGTGATTAATGGTGAAAAATTCTACATCTCGGGTGCAGGTGACCCCCGGTGCAAGATTATGATTACGATGGTTAAGACGGACCCGGATGCGCCTCCCTCCAGGCAGCAGTCACAGATTCTGGTTCCAATAGATACGCCGGGAGTTGAAATTCTTGGCGCAATGCATGTGTTCGGTCACGACCATGCACCCCGCGGCCACATGCACATGAAATTCGATAATGTACGGGTACCGAAAGAGAACATTTTGTTAGGTGAAGGCAGGGGCTTTGAAATATCTCAGGTCCGTCTTGGTCCTGGAAGAATCCATCACTGTATGAGATCAATCGGTAAAGCAGAGAAGGCGTTGGAGTTGATGGTGAAGCGTTCTGCTAGCCGCGAGGCGTTTGGAAAGCCGATCGCCAAACTGGGCAAGAACCTTGAAGTCATCGCACGTGCTCGTATCGAGATTAACGGCATGAAGCTGTCGGTTCTGCAAGCCGCGAAGGCGATGGATGTGCTTGGCAACAAGGAAGCCCGGGTTTATGTCAGCGCGGTTAAAGCGATGGTGCCAGAGAAGGTTTGCCTGATTATTGACCAGGCGATTCAGATGCACGGTGCTGCTGGTATATCCCAATGGACGCCACTTGCGGCGATGTATACAGACATGCGGCATCTCAGGTTTGCAGATGGTCCGGATGAGGTGCATCACATGGTTGTGGGCCGAGCAGAAGTTCAAAAGTACGACTTGTGGTAAACGGTTAGCTTGAACCAAAGAAGGCCAGCAAATAATCAGGTACGAAAAGTTCTATGGCCTACGGCAGACAATGTCGGGGCATTATAGTGCGCCGACTTTTGTTGGTGACGAGCATATTTTTTAGCAAACTCTCAGGCAGAGGCCTGTTCAGTCGTTGCTGCCGGCGGCAGCCTCGTCGACCACCATATTAGTGCCACCAGGAACACCTGGATAACAAGTCTGACAGATAAAGCGGTTTCTGATACATCAGGGAACTGTTCCGGGTGCAGCCACATGTGTACATTGGCTGGTGTGACGGCCAGTGTCAGCGCGATTATGCCCCACCCGGCAAGCGGGCGAGCCTTTGGCCAGAGAATCAGGATTGCCAGCAGAACCTCAAATACGCCGCTGGCATAAACAGCGAACAGTGGCCAGGGCCACCAGGGCGGAACAATAGCGACAAAAAAATCGGTGTTGGTGAAGTGCGTGACACCGCCACCGAAGAACCAGGCGAATACGACAGCAAGACCTGCGTAGCGAAGATATTTGATCATGTTTCTATCCAGTTGGGAGGCGCGGGAAGTTACATAGTAGCGCCCAGTTTATAGCGCTGTCGGAGCAAAGTACCAGGCAATTTTATAGCGCTGGCTAGAGCGCTTTGTCTTCGTCGCTTTAGACTGTCGTTTCTTAAGCAATAGACTATTGAAGACATATTATGCATGAGTTGCTGCTAGCTGAATCAACATATCGGCCCATCAGTGGCGAGGGAACTTTTTTAAGCAAATACTGGGGTCGCAATGGCTGATCGCTGGCTACGGCAATATTGGCCAGAAAGTCGCGAAGCAGGTCAAGGGCTTTGGTGCGGAAGTCACTGGCGTGAAAAGACACCTGACCCCGCATGAGTACGCCGATCACCTGGTACTGATCGCAATTTGAAGTGGTTTGCAGGTTGCCGTGGAGGGTATGCCTATTGTCAGGGGTGTTTTCCAAACGTTAAATCAACATGTGTTAGAGGTTCCTTAAAGAGAGTTTATTAAATGAATTATGACTTTATTGTTGTGGGTGCAGGTTCTGCAGGTTGTGTGCTGGCTAATCGATTGACAGCAGATGGCGCGCACAAAGTGCTTCTGTTAGAGGCGGGCGACAAAGACACCAGTCCGCTAATCCACATGCCCAATGGCGTGGGAGTTGTCATCGCTGGCACCAAGTACAACTGGCAATTCAATACGGCGAGTGAGCCTGAATTGAATAACCGTGAATTGTTCTGGCCCAGGGGCAAGGGCCTGGGTGGTTCAAGCTCCATCAATGGCATGGTTTACATCCGTGGGCATGCCTCTGACTACGATAGCTGGCGGCAACAGGGAAACATGGGGTGGGGATACGAGGATGTGTTGCCCTATTTCAAGAAATCCATGAACCAGGAGCGGGGAGAAGATGATTATCATGGTGTAGGCGGCCCTCTGAATGTGAAGGATGGTAACAGCAAGATGTCCATACACAGGAAGTTCATTGATGCTGGGATTGAAGCGGGTTATCGATTCAATCCCGATTTCAATGGTGCAGAGCAGGAAGGCGTGGGTCCGATACAGCTTACCAAGATCGGCAATAAACGCTGCAGTGCTGCCCGGGGATATCTGACTCCTATCATGGGCCGGAATAACCTGACGATAGAGACGGATGCGCGCCTCACAAGAATCGTTCTTGAAGATGGTCGCGCAACGGGGGTTGAGTACCTTCATAAAGGCGAAGTGAAGAAAGCAAATGCTTCGAGAGAAGTGTTGCTATGCGCGGGCGCGGTTCAGTCGCCCCAGCTGCTGAAACTTTCTGGTATCGGAAACGCCGAGGAGCTTGGATCCCATGGGATAGATTGCCTGCACGACCTCCCGGGTGTAGGAGAGAATTTGCAAGATCATCTGGATGTTGTTGTGCAATTCCATGCTGAAGAGTCAGCGACACTGCAGAAATTCTCGAAGTGGTACAACGTGGCTTATGCGGGGCTAAGGTATCTGATTCTGGGTGACGGACCAGGAACCGAGAACGCTATGCAAGCGGCGGGGTTTGTGAAGAGTCGGCCCGATATTGACCTTCCGGACCTGCAGTTGCATTTCATTCCTACTTTTATGTTTGATCACGGACGTAAACGGGACGATCAATCTGGCATTTGTATGCACGTCTGCCAGTTGCGGCCTGCCAGTCGTGGCAGAATCCTGCTAGAGAATGCGGACCCTTTGTCGGACCCAAAAATAGAAGCTGGATACCTGAGTGCACCCGGTGATCTGGAAGTGATGGTTCAGGGTGTCAAAGTTGCGAGGCGTATTTTTGGGATGAAAGCGTTAAGTTCAATCATTGGCGAAGAACATTCAAGCTCACGAGGACGCGAGACTGACGAATCGATTGCAGAGTTTGTCAGGGAATATGCTGAAACCATCTATCACCCGGTCGGAACCTGCAAAATGGGTATTGATGAAATGTCTGTCGTTGATGACCAGTTGCGGGTCAATGGGTTAAAGGGGTTAAGGGTCGTTGATGCGTCCATTATGCCAACGCTGGTGGGTGGTAATACGAACGCACCGGTTATTATGATTGCAGAGAAGGCCAGCGATATGATTCTTGAAGCAGTTGGCCAATAGACGGGCCACTCGCGAGGCCAGCCTGCGGATTATGGGCCGTCAATACCGCGTTCAGGAACCGGTATTGTCGAACGACATGTAGATCTCTTCTAGCGCCCGTACCCACATACCGGTTCGGTGTTTGTAGTCGTTTTTGCCGGGTACTGGTCGGATGCTTGATATTCTCGAAAACAAGATTTCCCACGCCCACTTTTGCTCCATGCGACTTAAGGTTGCTCCGGGACAGACTTTTTCTCCGAGGCCAAAAGCCAGGTGGCGACCTGCATTTTTCCTGTCGAGTTTTGGCGTTATAGGGTCAGGGAAACGCCTTGGATCATGATTGCCGGCACCATATCGAATACTAAGGGTCGCCCCCGCGGGGATTTTTACGCCGCCCAGTTCGCAGTCTTTCGATACGAAACGGTAGAGCCCCTGGGTAGGCGATTCGATACGAAGAACTTCCTCGACGAAATTCTTGACCTTCGATTGATCTTCCTGCAATTGCTCGTAGGTCTCCGGGTTCCTAAATAGAAGCCAAAGGCCATTCGACAGTGCAAAGGTTGTTGTTTCGTTGCCACCAATTAGCAGGTGATCAGTAATGCCGATGATTTCTGTGTCGGTCAGCGGTCTGGATTTGCCGGTGCTGGCGTCTTCGATTTTGATGTTTAGCAGCCGGGTAATAATGTCGTTACCTGGCGTTTTACGTTTCTTTTTCATCGTGTCAAAGATGTAATGCTGTAGTTCGATATGTTTTTCAACGGCATCTATTTCCTGTTCCAGGGAAAGGCCTCGGGAAAATGGCAGTACCCAGGCGGTTGACCAGACTTTGAGGAGGGGGAGGTCCATCTTTGGGAAACCCAATAGTTCCGCAATCACTATCATGGGAAGGGGTTCCGCAAATCGCTCGATGAATGGGATCGAAGGCTCGTCTATCCAACCATCGACCAATTCGTTAATGGTATTTTTGATGAAGCCTTCTTTTTCTCGAATCGAAGAAGCGGTTAATGCGGGGTCTACCATTGCCCGATAGTGAGCATGTTGAGGTGGGTTCTCTCCCAGCGGCGTGAATCGGGTCCAGCCTTTCTTTTCGTAGAGAGCTCTTGCGGCATCAAATTTGATGAGTGGTTCTGTGTTCTGAACATCAGAACCCGAGGTGAACTCCAGCGGACGACGCAGAACGTATTCGATGTCATCGTACCGGGTCAGCACATACATACCGATCTGTTCCATGAAGTAGGCCGATGATTCTTCGCGAATCAGGTCGTAGGCCTCGAACCAGTTCTGCTGCACTATCGGGTCCATGAAGTCGACCTCAGATGCGTGTTTATAAGGGCAGCCATCACTCATGTCGAATTTCCT
>DTZW01000141.1:0-2662 GCA_012961165.1 Gammaproteobacteria bacterium
TTTGTGAAGATTAGTGGCAAGCAACATTATCTATGGCGTGCTGTTGATCAGGACGGTGAGGTTGTTGACGTATTTCTACAGGCACAAAGGAATGGAAGGGCAGCAAAGCGCTTCCTCAAGCGGATATTGCGAAGTCATGGTGGAGAACCCAGGAAGATCGTGTCAGACAAATTGCGTAGCTATGGTGTCGCACATCGGGAGCTGATTCCTGAGACGATCCACAGTACCAAACAGTATGAGAATAATCGGGTAGAGCAATCTCATGAGGCGACCAGAGTGAGGGAGCGAGGGATGCGAAAATTCAAATCAGTCAGGCAGGCTCAAACCTTTTTGACTGCCGATGCAGCAGTTCAGAACCTTTTCAATTTAGGCAGACACTTGGTTGGGGCGCAACATTATTGGAATCTCAGGGTCACTGCGTTCAACCAATGGAGCAGGGCAGTGGCTTGAGACTAGGGACTGGATTTCATCGGTCTGGACGAGTTAACTTGTCAGAACCATTTATCTAACTCTTTGGCACCGACTTTCCTTTTAAGCTGACCTTGAGGACAACGGATACTGGCCGGGAATCTCGGATTTTTTCGACAAGTGTTGCTTCTTGATATCGGCGTAATATGTTGGTGCCCCCGCTTTGGTGAGCCCGCACTCATCGATAAAAGCCGTGATGATGTCCTTTCGCTTAGTTCCTTGACCGAGCATCCGATTGAACACTGTGGTGGTTAGTTTTTTCTTGGTTGGCTTAGATGCTTCCACAGGCGTCGTCGCATCATCTTTATGGGAATGTTCAGTGTCATTGGAAGAGGGCGTGTCTGGTTTTGTTTCTGCGTCTTTTCCGAACAGTTTGCCGATCTTGGTAGTGCTCCTTGAATTGATGTGGTTCCACCTTCAGAGGAGAACGATTTGAAGACAACAGTTGTGCCTGGTTGGCGAACCATTTGATCAGGGCAGCGACGAACCAGACGATTGCGATCCACCTGATAATGGGATGACGTCGAAAGAATCCGGTTTCGTCGCCGGTTGGTTTTTGATTTGTCGTATTCATTGTTCGTTCTCCGTACATCGATCGAATAACGTTAATTGCAATGCTTTGTAGACCAAGCTGGATTCAGCGTCCTCATCAGGTATACAAAAATTGTAGTTGTCGGTGGCGATGCCGAACAGCATGAACAGGAAGAGGGCGCAGAATATTACGAAGAACAGAACCAAATATTTGATGTCCTTTATCATCGTGTTGAAAAGGTCTGTCATTGGATTGTTTTTCGTTTGAGAACCACGCGGTAAATGTCATCGGTGATTTTTGTTATTCCTTCCGTCGATCCACCTTCAGTCCCCGCAGTATTTTCAAGAAGGAGACCAATATGTTCTTTGATGGAAGATTCTGTTTGTTCGACGATGCCTGTGGTGGCGTCCTCGATTACGAATCCAGCGAGCAGTTCAAGATCTTCATGTTTGAGTTTGGTGTCCATGAGACCGACTTTCCTGCCGGTTTCCATAGAAGACAACGGGCAAGGATCTGAATCGGGTGCGATTCAAATCTTCGGCGTCTTGCATTTTTTGCCTCGACCTATAGAAGTAGAGACCTTGGTTGCCGAGAAGAAAACGCAGTCGTAGAATACGATCGAAATTTTTAACGCCTATTACTTAGAGATGGTGTGTTTACTCCGGCACTTTACCCCGGGTAACTACTCCGATGGGATGGACCCGCTCCGTACGGCATCAATGTGCCATGATTGAGTTCCACAAAACAATCAGCAGGAACGAGTCCAAGGAACAACACTACTCGAATCGGTATCGACTTGGCAAAAAACATCTTTCAACTCTGTCTTACAGATGAACACGGCAGGGTCATCAAAAACATCAAGCTCAAACGGGTTGAACTGTTGGCATTTATTGCTCAACAATCACCTTGCGAGATTATTCTGGAGGCTTGTGCGACCTCTAACTACTGGGCAAGGCAGTTCTCTGAGTTTGGACATACCGTCAAGTTAATCCACCCTCTCTATGTGCGCCCATACGTCAAAACCAATAAGAATGACGCAACTGATGCTGAGGCACTTTGCGAGGCAGCCTCTCGGCCTACCATGCGATTCGTTCACCCAAAAACACCCATGCAACAGGATATTCAGTTGCTGCACCGCGTACGATCACGATTGGTTGCACAGCGCACCGCAGTGGTCAATCAAACCAGAGGGTTACTTGCTGAATACGGACTCATCATGCCAGTAGGCATCGGTCAGCTAAGAAAACAGTTGCCCTTGATCCTTGAGGATGCTGAGAACGAACTCAGTACAACTGCCCGGCAAACCTTCCATTTACTCTATGATGAGTTGCAGGATTTAGATGAACGGGTGGCTTGCACCAAACAATCCATCGACAACATCAGCCGAGAGAATGAAGCGTGCACCAGGTTGATGACGATCCCGGGTGTGGGTCCTATCGTGGCTACAGCCGTCTATTCAGTCATGGGGTCAGCACAGCAATTTCGTCATGGCCGCGAGTTTGCCGCCTTCCTGGGTTTGGTCCCCAAACAATATAGTACCGGTGGTAAACAGGTGCTCAGAGGGATCAGTAAACGAGGTGATAGCCATACGAGAATGCTATTGATTCAAGGTGCTATGGCAGCCTTGAATCACATGCATAAGAAGGACGATCGACTGAGCCG
>DTZW01000141.1:2904-5158 GCA_012961165.1 Gammaproteobacteria bacterium
GGTGTTCGAGTGCGGTTTCCATCATGGCTCCGAGAAGATTGCAATCATCTCGATAAGAAGCCGAATATACGACTGCAATTATTCGGCGGGTCTTTTGATCTCTCAAACGCTACTATCACAGGTCAGGCACTCAGGATAACCATGTATGACGACGGAAAAAGCCATTGTTGACGTGAGATCCCAACTGGTAGAAGTGGCCCGGGATATTCTTGCGCATTCAAAAGCCGATACAATTCGGCCTGCATCTGGGATTATGAAACTGGATTCCAGGTTGTATTCAGATCAGGCGAACCACGAAAAAGAGTGCCAGAATCTGTTCAAAAAAATTCCCCTCGTGCTCGCGGCGAGTTGTGAGTTACGTGAATCTGGCCAGTTTCAAACCATGCAGATAGCGGGAATCCCGATCCTGCTGGTTAGAGACAAGCATGGGGTTGCTCACGCCTTCTTGAACAGCTGCACTCACCGTGGTGCACAGCTGGCTAAGGGCAGTAAGGCTCGATTCACTTGCCCTTATCATGGCTGGACCTTCTCCCAGGAAGGCTTGCTGGTTGCCATCACACTCAATGATCTTTTCGGTGATATAGATTTCAAGGACTATGGACTGGTGTCCTTCCCCGTCACTGAGCGAGCAGGTTTAATCTGGGGCACGCTGGATCCTTCATCAAGTAATGACCTGGATACTTTTCTACAGGGGTTCGATATGTTTCTGGAAACCTTCGGACTGGATTCCTGGCGTCTGGCAGAAAAACGCATTCTGGATGGTACCAACTGGAAGCTGGCCATAGAGGCACACCTTGAGTTTTATCATCTTCCTGTGCTGCACAAGAACACTTTCGGTCCCAACACGTCGAACAAAGCGCTGTACTATTTCTGGGGTCCGCACCAACGACTGATTCAGCCAACAGACAGCAAAGAAAATCTGGCCGATGAACACAATCTATTTAAGATCGCTGATAAGCCGGATGAAGAATGGCCCACTGAAGCCATGACTCGTGGGGAATGGATCATTTTCCCCAATGTTTCGATTAACCTCTTCTATGATGGTGGACCCGGGATTCTCATTTCCCAGGTGGTGCCTGGTGCAAACGTTAATGAATCTCAAACCATCCAGACATTCCTGACCGCTGATGAACTCGAAGGTGATGCACGTACTAAAGTGAAGGATTTATCTGACTTTCTTGAGTTTGTCGTTAGCCAGGAAGATTTGGCTACTTCTGAAAAACAGCAGCAGGCTCTTCAGACTGGTTTGCTGCACGAAGTCACTATCGGCAGAAATGAAGCGGGCATTCAGCATCTTCATAAGTGGATCAACGAGATTGTCTCGACTGGTGCTCTCGATCAGCTACTTTCATACCCGAGGAAATGGACTGCACCCTGAACAACGGGGTCGGGGTAATTACCCGGGGTAAAGTACCGGAGTAAACGCACCAACTTCCCAGTCTGACATTGACCATTCTCTGGCGGAAAACTGCCTTCCCCAACATTTATTCTAAGCATGCCTTAGGAAGATACTTTTGTATTCTTGGCAAAACACGCTTTACAATTCCTATTCCGCACCCCTACTACGATTCGCAGCTTCGACAATTCGGCTATGCGGAATTTGCCGATCAGGCGGCAAAATTGATGCCGCAGGGGCGCTTGCTTGAGGCCATGGCGCTGGTGCCTGAGGAGGTAATCGATACCATGACCATTATCGGCAACCTTGATGAGTGCACGGCAAGAATCAGAGAATATGAGGGGATTACAGACGAGCTCATTCTTGCGTTTACTGCTCAACGGTGAGGCGCTCGCGGCATAGAAGCCTATGAATCGCTGTTTCAGTTAGTGGGCCGGGTTAGCCGTTGATAATAGCACCGGCCGATGAACGAAATATTGGTGCCCAATATCTTCGGGGGCTTCTGGCCTAGGGTTTCACTATTCGCCAGACGCCGACCACTAAGGGTTTTGTCGGCGTACTGGCAAGTGCGCTATTGCTTTAGTGCTTGGCCGTTGCAGCATGCTCTAAAACGAACACGGCGGTTTGGTGAGTGAGTTTTAGCACGCCTTTTTCTTCGCGGGCATCGAGTCCTGTTTGATCACTCACCACGCTCTGTTTAAACCTTGATCGAATCTCCTGTTTTTGCGCGTCGTTCGGTCCACCATGAAGTAGCCATTGTTCGACTTCATAATCCAAAATAATTGGGGTCGGAGTAAAATTTACATTTTTATTACATGGCTTGGAGCGAAAGGCTAAAGGCTTCATAGTCGGAAGCTT
>DTZW01000142.1 GCA_012961165.1 Gammaproteobacteria bacterium
GCCCGATAGAGAAACTCAGCTCGCTCATCGGCCTGCTTCTGAGTGAGAATGCCATGCAACACACAAGTTTCAGTGACCTGCTCGCCAATCGTCAGAGCCGGGTTGAATGTCGCAGCGGCACTTTGGGCAAGGTAGGCAACCCGCTGACCCCGCAGACCTCGCAATTGATCCGCACTCATGGTGATGACGTCTTCGCCTTCAAGGCGCACTTCACCGCCGACAAATTCCAAACCGGGCTTGGTATAACCGAGCGACGATAAGGCAATGGTTGTTTTGCCTGAACCTGACTCCCCAATCAGGGCTACCACCTCGCCACGGGCCACATTAAAACTGACGCCCTTGACGATCGGCGTCAGTTCATCGTCGTCATTGCGAGCGCTGATGCGAAGGTCATCGACCTCAAGCAACACACTCATGAGATCATTCTCTTAGCCAGCTTGCCGCCGGAATGTGCAGAGATATCATCCACAATCATGTTGATGGAGATGGTCAGCGTCGCGATCGCCAGTGCGGGTATCAGCGGGGCGAACGAGCCATAAACCAACCCCGGCAGATTCTCCTTCACCATGCTGCCCCAGTCCGACGCCGGCGGTTGTACACCTAGCCCCAAGAAACTCAAGGACGAGATAAACAGGATGATCCAGACGAAACGCAGGCCAAAATCGGTTGCCAGCGGCATCGCAATATTAGGCAGAATCTCCCGGGTAATAATCCACCATAAGCCTTCGCCACGTACCCGTGCTGCCTCTACGAAATCACTGACCATAACCTCCTGGCCCAGTGAGCGGGCGATACGAAAAACGCTGGTGGCATAAATGATGCCGGTAATCAGTATCAACCACGGTATAGAGGGGCTATTCAGCGCTGCGATTATCACAAGCGCAAACATGATCGAGGGAATAGCCAGTAACGCATCATTCACTCGACTCAGCGCCATGTCCATAAATCTACTTCCCACTGCCGAGGCAATGCCCAGGGTAACTCCGATCAGATAAGCCAGAAGCGTTGCAATCAACGAAATACCAATTGTTGTTCTTGCGCCAAACAAAATTCGCGACAGGGTGTCACGCCCCAGATAATCACTGCCCAGCCACACAATCTTGCTGGGCGGCTGGAAATCTGTATCCGGATACATCTCGTCGCTGCCCGGTACGATGAATAACTCTTCGTCAAGGATATCGGCCTCGTGATACGGGGAGATCGTGGGTCCGATGATCACGATAATGGCCCAGAAAATCACCACAGCGATGCCAATCTTCCCCGGCAGACTGAGCCTTACCTTGCGCTTAGGGGGTGCATCGGGCAGTTCATCAAACTGTGTCGCAGGGTTTGTATTTTGCGATGTATCAGACATATCCTGGCAACCTCTTACTTCGGGTGACGCAATCTTGGGTTAGAGAGAATCGTCGCCATGTCAGCGATGAAGATCAGCACAATATAAGTGGCACAAAAGATCATCGCGCACGCCTGCACCAGCGGCATATCCCGCAAAAGCACGGCCTCTATCATGAGTTTTGCCAACCCTGGGTAGGAAAAGATCTGCTCTACAATCACAACGCCGCCCACGAGCCAGGCAAGATTCAGAGCAATCACGTTAACAATCGGGCCTATCGCGTTAAACAAAGCATGGCGCAAAATGATCCTTTTACGGGGCACCCCTTTGAGAATCGCCATCTCGATATAGGGCGAACTCATCACGTTAAGCACCGTGGCCCGTGTCATCCTGATGATCTGCGAGGAGACCAGAATAACCAAGGTCAGTATCGGCATTGCCAGGGTCTTTATCAGCACCCAGCCCGTTTCATTTCCCCTGAGATAAACAATCGAGGGAAGCCAACCCAGCGAGACCGAAAATATCAACACCAGGGTCGTCGCAACCAGAAAATCCGGAACCGAGATCAGATTAAGTGTTGTAAAGGTGATCGTGCGATCCAGTTTGGTGCCTGGATGCATCGCGGCCATCAAGCCCAAAAAAAGTGAAAGTGGTATCGAAATCACCGCAACCAGAATTGTCAGGCGCCCCGTGTTGTAGACCCTCGGACCCAGCATCTCGACGATCGGCGTGCCTAATCCTGCCCCCAGGCCTGCCTTGGAAATTCCAAGGTCGCCCATCATAACGTTCTGCAACCAGACGAGGTATTGCTCAACCACGGGTTTATCAAGCCCCAGCTTGGCGCGCAACGCCGCGGTACTTTCAGGCGTTGCAGTCTGCCCCAGAATAATCTGAGCAATATCGCCGGGCAGCAGATTGGTGCCGATAAAAATCAGCACAGAGACCACCCAGAGGGTGACCAGACTTATCCCGGATCGACCCAGTAAGGCGCGCCAGAGCATATTTAATTAAAGATTTTTGGCTGAGGGGAGAGCCCGAAACAAAGGGGTTCGCACGTTGCCGTGCGAACCCCTTCCAAGGACCACTTAACAGGCAGCCTTAGGCTTCTTTCCAGATGTGCTCGGCCCAGCCGTTGCCGCCGAACTGACCCAAAGGTACGTTGGAGAACCCTTTAACCTTTGGATTATTGGCATCCAGAATATTGGTGTGATAAGGAATAATAATCCCGCTTTCAGTCGACACCAGTTTCTGCATCTCACAGTGCATCTCATGACGCTTGCCTGCATCGGTCTCAGAGAGAGAACTCTTCAGCAACTCACCCATGCGATCGCTGTTCCAGTAGGTGTCGTTCCAGTTTCCATTCGGGCCAAACTGGATTGACATCATGGCGTTTGCGGTCGGGCGCATATTCCAAGACACCACGTTCAGCGGTTCTTTCATCCACACCGCACCCCAGTAACCGTCGGACGGGACCTTTTTGAGCTTCAGGTTAAAGCCGATCTTCTTAAGGTTGGCCTGCATAAGCAAGCAGACATCCTCGATCGCGCCAGTCACAGGTGCGACCCAGATTTCAGCCTCGGTATATCCGGATTTATTCAAATGCCACTTGGCTTTCTCCGGATCATATGGAATTTGCGGCAATTCCTGGCAATGATCGGCACCATAAGAAATATTGATCGGGTGGTCGTTACCCAGTGTACCGTGACCTTTCAGGAACTTGCGGACAATCCGCTCACGATCCTGGATGTAGCGCAGTCCCTGAACCAGATCATCATTATCGCCCGGGGCTGTGTTCTTAAGGCAGCAGATACCACCATACACACCCGCTGGCACCGACAACACATTCAGTCCTGAACTCTCGAGTTTCTTGATCTGTTTGGCGCTGATCGAGGTGATCATGTCGACACTGCCTGAGAGCAACGCATTCAGACGAGCATTCATATCCGTAATCGCTGTGATCTCGATGTTATCGAGCCACTGCCCGGTATCACGCCAGTAGTTATTATTACGTGAGTGGATTGATCTCACACCAGCCTGGAAGGAGTCCAGCACGTACGGACCAGTACCCGCCTGCCACCAGTTATGTGTGTTCTTTTTAACAATCTTCGCCTGCGGCTGCGTTAGCTTATACGGCATGTCAGCATCAGGTGACGACAAAGTGAGTTTTACGGTGTATTTGTCAACAGCTTTCCACTCCTCTACGAAAGAGAAGAAGGATTTTATCGATGACGGCGATCCGTCCTCAATGTGACGGTTCATACTCCAGACCACGTCGCTTGCAGTCACTTCCCCACCACTGTGGAAACTCACGCCCTTGCGGATCTTGAAGATGTATTCCGTCGCGTTACCGTTGACCGACCACTCTTCGGCCAACTCACCATGCAGGCTCATATCCGTCCAGATCTGGATAAGACCGTTGTAACCGGTGTTAACCCGGGTGTAGTCGATGGTTGACGTACCCAGAAGCGGATCCAAGGTGTCATCCGGGCCGTGCAGGTTGGATGCGAAGACCACCGAGCCGCCGCGGTTCGGGGTGGCGGCCAGGGCGCTGGCCGAGCCGAGCAGGCCTCCAGCAGTAGTTGCGGTAATTCCCAGCGCACCCATGGCAGCCAGGAACTCGCGACGGTTTACATGGCCGTCGCGATACATCTGTTGAAAAGTTTTAACTTCTTTCATTTCTCAGTTTCCTCCGATGAAAAAAAAATGACTTTCTGTCTGCCTTTAATAACCGCTTAAGGCAACTGATATATAAGATTTAGCTCACCCCAACCAGAAAGCGCTGCCTGCAGTGAAACATAGCAACGAAAATCAGTCAACATATTACGTTGCACCTGAATTGAGGCCTCTAAACCCCTGCATTATGGGGCTTTCCAACGATTGCATCGCTAGTATTCTTCGTAACTTGGACGATATCTGCTTAATCTTGTTGAATATGGACGTTTGAAGAGAAGTTCATGTCGTTCAATCTTCCGGGCAAAATCCGTTAACATTCTCGATTGTGCTCTTAGCCATGAACTGCGCATCGTCAAAATTCGTGATAAACCGGGAGAATTTTAGGCAACACCACTTATGAAACACGCCTGTTCATTGATTCGCGCCTTTCTCTTTATAAGCACAGTACTTGCAGCCAGGGCTGCCAGCGCTGGGGGCTGCCTGTGTAATTACACCCCTGCAACGCTTCTTGAGGTAATCGATGGCGATACGTTGGTGATGGAGGTATCGGGAAAACGTGAAACGATACACCTTGCCAAAATCATAGCCCCCCGGCTAGCGCCGGATCCTCAATCGAAGGACGCATGGTGTGCGACAGAGGGTGAGAAAGCGATTAAAACAAAAGACTACGCCAGTACCCTTTTATCAAAAGCCTCCGAGATTACGCTTGACGAACAACAACGTGACGAATCGGGGGAAATCTCGGCCGTGGTGTACATAGATAACATCAGTCTCGGACAAGAACTTCTTTACAAGTACCTGGCGATAGAAAGCGACAGGACGCCAGACTGGTGCGGCTGATACAAAAGAGCGTCGTATCTACCGCTGATCTTTACGACGCGCATTCAAAGAGCGTATAGGCCTGCGAACCTGCCTTTCGAGACTTTGGCAACAAAACTGACTTTAGCGGCCCAATCAGAATGCTGAAAGTTTTTGAAGACTTTCTGCTGGCCAAGGAAACGTTGGAATCTGATGGCGCAGGATCCGTTCTCGTCATAGACGGCGGTGGGTCTTTACGTTGCGCCATGCTAGGGGGCAAGTTGATGCAACTGGCAATAGACAACGACTGGGCCGGGATAT
>DTZW01000143.1 GCA_012961165.1 Gammaproteobacteria bacterium
ATCATAGAAGCGGATCGGGTGGGTTGCGTAGTAGCCGGAAACTCCGGCGTCTTAGCTGGTTATGCAGGATTCGAACTACCCATCGAATCACACCCCCTACAGGCGCTGGTATCTGAACCGATTAAACCAGTCCTTGATACTGTGGTCATGTCCAATCAGGTACATGGGTATATTTCACAGTCAGACAAAGGAGACCTTGTCATCGGGGCAGGCATCGACAGCTACACAGGCTACGGCCAGCGAGGTTCATTTACGACCATTGAACATACGCTTGCGGCCATCGTCGAACTCTTCCCGATCTTCTCCCGTGTTCGCATGAATCGACAGTGGGGAGGCATCGTAGATACGACACCCGACGCCTGTCCGATCATGGGTGCAAGCCCGGTGGAAAACCTTTACTTAAACTGTGGATGGGGAACAGGAGGTTTTAAAGCGACGCCCGGGTCCGGTCATGTATTTGCAGAATGCCTGGCATCAGACGACATACCTCAACTAGCCAGACCCTTCAACCTCCAACGATTTTATTCAGGTGCATTGATCGACGAGCACGGTGCGGCCGGTGTTGCACACTAACGGGCTCGCAGGAGATTTAAGATGCTGAAGATTCACTGCCCCTACTGTCAGGAAACCAGAGAAGAAGAAGAATTCCATTACAGCGGCCAGGCTCACATCGCAAGACCCTCTGACCCCGACACCTGCAGCGATGAAGACTGGGGTAACTACCTGTATTTCCGCAAAAACCCGCGCGGGCGGCACATGGAAATGTGGGTTCACGCAGCGGGCTGTCGCAAGTTTTTTAATGTGGTTAGAGACACCATTACATACGAAGTCGAGCAGACCTATCTGATTGGCCATGTCCCGCGGGAGTCAACTCAGTGAGTCAATCCAACAGGATACCGGGTGGACGATGTGTCGACTACGGATCAGAAATCAACTTCCGCTTCAATGGTCGGTCACTGACAGGCTACAAAGGGGACACCCTTGCCTCTGCTCTGCTCGCAAACGACATCAAAATCATTGGTCGCAGCTTTAAATACGGCCGTCCTCGGGGAGTGATGTCTGCAGGTTCCGAAGAGCCCAATGCCATACTTCAGCTTGGTGCAACCCCCGCAAGCCAAGTGCCAAATGTTCGTGCTACCCAACAACAGATATTCAACGGGCTTACAAGTCGTACGACCAATGGCTGGCCCAGTGTTGATTTAGATGTCATGTCACTGATTGGTCATGTTGCAGGAAAGCTGATGCCTCCTGGCTTTTACTACAAAACATTGATGTTTCCGCGGTTCCTGTGGCACACCTATGAATGGGTTGTACGACGCGGCGCAGGAATCGGTATCGCCCCGACTGAACCGGACCCGGACCGCTACGACAAAATCAATCGTCATTGTGATCTCCTGATCATTGGTGCCGGACCTGCCGGTCTTGCTGCTGCGCGCATCGCTAGTCGAACATCCGCCCGGGTCATCCTGCTGGATGAACACGACGAACCAGGCGGGACACTTCGCTATAGCAATGACATTATCGAAGGATTACCCGGCATCGATTGGGTGAAGCAAATAACGGCGGAACTTAACGCGGCCGCCAACGTTGACCTGCTTACGCGGACAACGGCCGTCGGCTACCACGACCAGAATTTCATTGTTGCCCATGAGCGCCGCACGGATCACCTGTCAGATGTAGCACCGGCTGGATTTGCCAGACAGCGTGTTCACCGCATTCGCGCACGACACGTCATCCTTGCGACCGGTGCCCATGAACGTCCACTGGTATTTGCGAACAACGACGTGCCGGGATGTATGCAGGCGAGCGCAGTATCAGCCTACATTAATCAGTATGGTGTGCGACCGGGGAACCGTCTCGTTTTGATGACG
Organism: Gammaproteobacteria bacterium; assembly: GCA_012961165.1. Taxonomy (GTDB): domain Bacteria; phylum Pseudomonadota; class Gammaproteobacteria; order Pseudomonadales; family Azotimanducaceae; genus UBA9659. The sequence goes on from DTZW01000143.1 coordinate 1,872, forward strand.
ACTAACGACAACGGCTATGAAGCTGCGTTCGACTGGATCGAGTCAGGTGGTGAAAGTGCTGTCGTTGTAGACATCAGGACCAGTGTGAATGGCGAACTTCTACAACGCGCGGCAACCGCAGGTATTCGTACTCTAACCGGCTCAGCCGTGTTCGAAGTGAAGGGCAAGCGGCAGGTGAAAGCAGCACTCGTTTGTGGACTGGATTCTGAGCGAAATGCCCTCATCGGTAACGATGAAACGATTCCGACTGACATCATTGCCAGCTCGGGCGGCTGGTCACCGGTAGTTCATCTTTCCTGTCACACCGGCATCAAACCGGACTGGCGAGAAGACATCGCTGCGTTTGTCCCGGGCGCGACCAACCAGAAGATGCTGACAGCGGGAGCGGTTAGCGGTGATTTTTCATTATCGTCGGCACTGCGCCAGGGCGCATCGGCGGCGGCAACCATACTCACTGATTGTGGATTCGATCTCGAAGACAGGGCCACGATTTCCTGCCAGGAACACACTGTTGGCGCGTTCCAGCCCTGCTTTCACATTCCGCACAGAAAACCGACATCCCGGTCACCGGCGCAGTTTGTCGACTACCAACTCGACGTTACCGCGGCGGCAATCGAACTCGCCACAAGGGAAGGCTTTGAGAGTATCGAACACGTAAAGCGATACACCGCACTCGGTTTCGGCACAGACCAGGGCAAGATCAGCAACGTCAACGGTATCGCCATCGCCGCTCGCTCGACAGGTCGCTCTATCTCCGAAACAGGCACGACGATGTTCAGACCAAACTACACACCGGTGAGTTTCGGCGCGATGGCCGGTCGTGATGTCAATGAACTGTTTCAGCTGAAAAGATACACAGCGATGCAACCATGGCATGAGCAGGCTGGTGCACTGTTCGAAGACGTCGGTCAGTGGAAGCGCCCCTGGTACTACCCCCAGGCAGGCGAATCCCTGCAGGATGCCATCAACCGAGAGTGCCTCGCCGTGCGTAATGGCGTCGGTATTCTCGACGCATCCACGCTGGGGAAAATTGATATCCAGGGTCCCGATGCGCGCGAATTCCTGAACAGAATCTACACCAACGCCTGGATGAAGCTGGGCATCGGTAAATGTCGATACGGTCTCATGTGTGGCGAGGACGGCATGGTCATGGATGATGGGGTGACAGCCTGTCTCGCAGACAATCACTTCGTCATGACCACGACCACGGGCGGCGCAGCCAGAGTGCTCGAGTGGCTGGAACTCTGGCATCAGACTGAATGGCCCGAGCTCGGGGTTTATTTCAATACCGTTACAGATCACTGGGCGACGGCTACCCTGTCTGGCCCCGGATCGAGAGCGCTGCTCGCCGAACTCACCGATCTAGACCTCGATCCAACGAACTTCCCATTTATGGACTGGCGTCAGGCTGTGGTAGCTGACATCCCTGCCCGGGTATTTCGCATTTCCTTTACGGGTGAGCTTTCCTATGAGATCAACGTCAACGCCAACTACGGTCTGACGCTCTGGAGACGGCTCATTGAAGCCGGTGAAAAATACAACCTGACCCCATACGGCACAGAGACCATGCATGTGCTCCGCGCAGAAAAAGGATTCATCATCGTCGGTCAGGATACCGACGGTTCAGTAACACCGGAAGACATTGGCATGGAGTGGGCGATCGCCCGCCGCAAACAATTCAGCTTCATTGGCAGACGCGGCATGGCAAGAGAGGACTGTCAGCGTCAGCAGAGGAAACAACTGGTCGGCCTGCTTCCGGTCAACGGGGATGTGGTCCTGCCTGAGGGCTCCCAGATTGTATTCGATAAACCCCACCAGTTACCGGCAAAGATGGTCGGTCATGTGACTTCCAGCTACTACAGTGCTGCACTCGGCAGGAGCTTCGCATTGGCGCTGGTTCAGGGCGGCCTGGACCGGATGGGCCAGACCGTTCAGGTTTCAATCGGACCAGATGCCTGGGAGACAGCGGAAATCACGGCTAGTGTGTTTTATGACCCGAAGGGAGAACAACAGCATGTCCAATAATTCCTACGCAACCATGGAACAACAACCAGCAATCGAAGGACTGGCCAATACACCGCTGGTTAATGTCGTTAGGGGGGCCATCCCTGGACCGAACCCCGTCGGAATTGAAGAACGCGATGATGTTGGCCACCTGGTGCTTCGAGGTGACGCCACATTACTCGCGAGCGCGGTGGCCGAAGTTCTTGATCTGGCATTTCCGGTCCAGCCGCTCACCAGCTGCAGCAGAGACAAAATCTGTATTCGCTGGATCAGTCCGGACGAGTGGCTTGTCACGATCCCCGGAATCGAAACCTCCTCTGTGGAATCATCCCTTCGCCACGCGATCGTCGGTCATGCTGCCATCGTCAACGTCTCCGGCGGACAGACAATTGTTCATCTGACCGGTAAACACGCGTTAGACGTGCTGATGAAATCCACTTGCTACGATGTTCACGAACTGAATTTCCCCACCGGCAAAGTGATCACTAGCACTCTCGCCCAGGCACAGGTAATCATTCGCCGACTGGATTCCGACCGGTTTGAACTGGTCATAAGGAGAAGTTTCGCCGACTACATCTGGATGTGGCTGCGTGATGCAGCAGCGGAGTTTGGTATCAATGGATAGGCTGTCAGTCCCTGCGATTGCGCCGGTTTCGTCGCCGCCGCCCCCCTGGTTCCGGCGACTGTTCTGTCACTGGTTTGGTTACCGAAGAAAACAGCAAGGGAAAGGGATCAGTCTTGTGCGGAATCGCCATTGCTTCAACAAAATACTGCTGAAAGCCCGGGCTCATAGCCGTTTCAATCTTCTGGACTTCACTGACCACCCGTTCAATTTCCCGTCGGCAATCAGTGTTCAGCAACGCGATCCTGACACCGGTACTCGCTGCATTCCCAATTGAACTGACATTGGCCAGTTCACAGTCGGGGATTAACCCCAGAACCATCGCATGCCTGGTATCGATATTGCTGCCGAACGCGCCAGCAATGTGGATTCTGTCTACCCTGGTCACCGGAAACTCATCCATTAGAAGCCTGACACCCGCGTAAAGTGCAGCCTTCGCCAGCTGGATCTGACGAACATCCGTCTGCGTAACAACGATCGGCGACTCACCAGCGGTAAGGACAAACGAGCAGGTACGCCCATCCTTAATTATCCGGTCGGTTCTTGCCGCCTGCGTTTCATTAATAACGCCGTCTGCTGTCAACACCCCGCTCAGATACATCTCTGCAACAGCTTCGATAATCCCGGAGCCGCAGATACCGGTTACACCCGTGGCGTCGATCGCCTCCTCGAATCCCGCCTCGTCAGACCAAAGTTCCGAGCCAATCACCCTGTAGCGTACAGCCAGTGATTCCGGATCAATCCGGACCCTCTCAATCGCACCTGGTGCAGCACGTTGACCGCAACTGATCTGCGCACCCTCGAATGCCGGGCCCGTCGGGCTCGAGCATGCGAGCAACTTCGCACGATTACCAAGTACAATTTCAGCATTGGTACCTATGTCGATGATCAGCGTGATCTCGTCACGCTTGTATAGCTGATCCGACAAAATAACCGAGGCAGTATCTGCACCAACATGCCCTGCGATGCAGGGTGGAATATAGAGTCTGCCACCCGGGTTGATAGCAATCCCCAACTCGCGCGAGGGCAAGCTGACTGACTGTTCAGTTGCCAGAGTGAAAGGTGCAGAGCCAAGCGGAGAAGGATCTATGCCAAGCAGCAGATGATGCATGATGGGGTTTGCAGCCACCGCCAGGGAAACAATCAGCTCAGGATCAATGCCGACTTCAACAGCAGCTTCTGCGATCAACTCATTGATCGCAGTTCGCACCACCGCAGTCATTTCCTTCGCACCTTCAGGCTGCATCATGACGTAGGAAACCCGACTCATCAGATCCTCACCAAAGCGGATCTGGGGATTCATCTTGCCGACAGATGCAAGAACATTCCCTTGGTGCAGGTCGGTCAGATGAAGTGCAATAGTAGTCGAACCAACATCGATGGCAGCGCCATAGACTGTTTCCACCAGCCCGGGCCACACGGCGATCAACCTGGGTCGCTCCGTCTCTGAATAAACCGCAACCGTAACGCCGGCGCCGCCGTCACGCAGTTTACTGTGAAGCAGGGGCAACACAGCGACATCACAATCCAGATCGGTAAGGTTCCATTCCTGCTTCAGCGCCAGACGCAGGCGCGAAAGATCGCTTGCCGGTTCTTCCATGGAATCTTCGGACACCTCGACGTAGCATAATCGAATGTCCGGCATCAGCTCAATATCCCTCACCTCCGCAGATTTTCTGACTATCTGCCGGTGAACCTGCGATTCCGGTGGGACGTCGATAACCAACGGGCCCTGAATCAATGCATGGCAACTGAGTCGCCGACCCTCCTCGAGTGGAGATTTCCTTTCAGCGTATCGGAGTTCCGTCTGTGAAACCGGATTTAAATGGCTGGGGCCTGACTGGATCCCATGTTTCGGAAAGCTACCCTCTGTGCAGACAATCTGGCAGCGACCACACAAGCCGCGCCCGCCACACACAGAATCTATATCTACACCAAGCTGTCTTGCAGCCTCAAGCAGCGGGGTACCGATGGCGAAATCACCACGACGCCCGGAAGGGGTAAATATAACTGAGACAATGTCTGTTTCATCCATCGATATGATTCAGGGCTTAACTATGCACTGCGCCTGCGCCGGCCCCTGCCTCTGCGTGCGCCTTCAAGGGACGCTTGGTCGCGGTACCTGGCAATCCACCTGGCACAATCAGGATCATTCCCCATCATCACGTCCGCCCCCATAACAGCCTGCACTACTTCGGTGTGCAACGGGTTCGTTATTGCAGAGGTCATACCCGCCGCCATCGCCATCGGCAGGAAGGCCGCATTGATACCGTTTCGGTGCGGCAAACCGAAGCTGACATTCGATGCACCGCAGGTGGTATTGACCTTGAGTTCTTCGCGCAACCGTCGAAGCAGGTGCATTACCTGCTTACCGGCTGAATTTATCGCGCCGATCGGCATCACCAGAGGATCGACCAGAATATCCTTGTGTGAAATTCCATGATCGGCTGCTCTTTCCACAATCTTTTTCGCTACCTCGAACCTGACATCGGGGTCTTCCGAAATTCCGGTTTCATCATTGGAAATGGCAACCACCGCAGCGCCGTGTTTCGCTACCAGCGGCAGGATGCTTTCAAGCCTTTCATCCTCACCGGTAACCGAATTAACGAGCGCCTTACCCTGGTAAACATTCAAGCCCGCTTCGAGTGCTGCAACGATAGAAGAATCAATCGTCAATGGAACATCAGTAACGGACTGAACAAGTTCAATGCATCTAGCCAGGATCGCAGGTTCGTCAGCAAGAGGAATGCCTGCGTTGACGTCAAGCATATGAGCTCCCGCCTCAACTTGTGCGAGAGCATCTTTCTCTACCCGGCTGTAGTCTCCCGCAAGCAGTTCCGCCGTCAGGATTTTTCGACCTGTCGGATTTATTCGTTCACCGATAAGCACAAAAGGTCGGTCGAATCCGATGACAACTTCCCGCGTCGCCGAACTGATCACTGTATTAGTCACGTTCTGGTACCTCCAATAAATTAAGTGTTGCAGTGATCTGATAGCGCAGTGGGCGCAACACCTTTGTTTCTGATGAGCGCTTCCAGATCGCTATCTGAGTATCGAGACTCGATAGCAAGGACTTCCGACATTACAATTACAGACGGGTCAGCGGCATTGTCAATTTCTATGGTCACTCTGCGCCATTCTTCTATATAGGCTTTGCTACCACCCTTTCCGGCCCTCATCGCTGCTCGATCAATTGCCTTCTGAAAGCGCGGGGACAATAACTTTTTGGTCTTGGTCCTGCCTTTCTTCAAAATAATTTGGGAAGGTATGTCACGCCAGTAAATAGTGATCTGTTTCATGACACACACCACCTGAGTGGTTCTTCAATTTTATGCATGCCAACATGAATATGTCTGAACTCCAGCCCCAGGTAGATTGCCGCCTCTTCTGCTGCCGATAAAAGACCTTCGTCCTGGTTCTGCGAGACATAGGTCAATCGCCGGTAGTTCGCAAAATAAAGCTCCTTGAGTTCCGGATGAGAATCCAGTTTGAGGCTCTTGACCACCATCGTCTGGAAGTGCCGGTTCTTCTTCCATCAATGAATCGAAACGATGCGAACCTGCAAAAGTGGAAAAACAGTGTGGGCCCGGTAATCGAATGACATTCGGTAGATCTTCGATCAATCTATCTATCGCGCCATTAGTTCCACAATCTGCATACGCAACAAATATTTTCTCGTACTGCCCCCCTATTGAGTCGAGTTTTTCTGCCAGACGTTCAGGTATTTCCTGAGGTCGATGATGCAATGAAGCATCCAGGCAGACGAGATCTACATGCTTCCAGCCATTGGCGACCTTTACCTGCTGAATCTCCCGGGCCAGTGCGCCGCAGGCAATAATGAGCGATTGCTCAACCACGGTTGGCACCTCGCTGCAGTACCAGCAGCGTCGCCTTGTCTGCAGCGTCAGCAGCATCCCTACAATAGGCATCCGCACCCACCGCAAGGCCGAATTCCTCGTTCAGGGGCGCACCACCAACCATAACGATGTAGTCGTTACGAATGCCTCTGGCCACCATCTCATCAATAACAACCTTCATGTAGGGCATGGTTGTGGTCAACAGCGCCGACATGCCAAGCACATCGGGCTTGTGCTCTTCCATCGCAGCAAAGTAGTCTTCCACGGAATTGTTGATGCCGATATCGATCACTTCGAACCCTGCGCCTTCCATCATCATGCCAACCAGGTTTTTCCCGATATCGTGGATATCACCCTTAACAGTACCGATGACCATTTTACCAAACGGCTTGGCGCCCGTTTCAGCCAGCAGCGGACGAATAATTGCCATGCCACCTTTCATGGCATTCGCTGCCAGCAAAACCTCTGGGACGAACAGAATGCCGTCACGGAAGTCGACACCGACAATCTGCATTCCGCCAACCAGCGCTTCATTGAGAATTTTCTCGGGGCTCCAGCCACGAGCGAGCAGTATTTCAGTGCCTTCGACGATTTCTTCTCTTAATCCGTCATAAAGATCATCGTGCATCTGCTCGACAAGTTCGACGTCGTCCAGTTCACTGAGGTCGAGATCGTCTTCCGTTTGATCTGTCATGTCTATCTCCGGCAACTAGTAGTTCTGATCAGCAAAGGACGACTTTCGCTGCGTCATAAACGCCAGCAGTGCTTCATCAACCGCATCATCCAGGGATGGTGGTTCGTAACTGGCCAGTTTTTCCTTCCAGAGCAAGTTGGCACGCTGACTGGCATCCAGCGAACCGTCCTCGAGCCATTGTTCAAAGCTGTTGTTATCTGCGATGGTGGATCGATAGAAAGCTTGTTCAAAATTAGCATGGGTATGACTGGCCCCGAGGAAGTGAGCCCCCGGACCGACTTCACGCAATGCATCCATTGCAAGACCATTTTCTGACAGATCAATCCCCCCAAGGAGGATCGCGATCATGTTAGCCTGGTCAACATCCATCATGAATTTTTCGTAGCTCATCACAAGCCCACCCTCAAGCCATCCTGCCGTGTGTAGCATGAAATTCACGCCTGCCATCGCCGCTGTCTGAAGTGTGTTAGAAGACTCATAAGCAGCCTGGGCGTCGGGAATTTTCGAAGCACACAGTCCACCACCTGAACGAAACGGTACCTTTAACCGTCTTGCCAACTCAGCCGCACCGTACAAAACCAGAGCTGGTTCCGGTGTCCCGAACGTGGGAGCGCCTGACTGCATCGAGATCGAACTTGCGAACGTGCCGAACACGACGGGCACCCCTGGTCTGACGAGTTGTGTGTACGCCATCCCAGCCATGGCTTCAGCAAGAAGCTGAATCAAAGTACCGGCCACAGTTACCGGCGACATCGCACCCGCAAGAATGAAAGGCGAGATTACCGTCGCCTGGTTGCTTTCAGCATAGACCTTTGCAGCCCCCAGCATGGTGGCGTCAAAAGTCATCGGTGAGTTGGCATTAATCAAACTTGTGATCACGGTGTTTCGATCAACAAAATCTTCGCCAAAAACAATCCGCGCCATTTCCACCGTATCCTGGGCACGTTCCGGGTGCGTGACAGAACCCATGAATGGCTTGTCAGAATATTTGATATGGCTGTAGATCATATCAAAGTGGCGCTTGTTGACGGGTAAATCTACGGGTTCACAAACCGTTCCGCCCGAATGGTGCAAGCTCGGGCTCATGTAGGTCAGCTTGACAAAATTTTTGAAGTCTTCGATCGTCGCATAACGCCTGCCCTGGTCAAGATCCCTGACAAAGGGCGATCCATAAGCGGGCGCCAACACTGTCCTGTCGCCTCCAATAATCGTTGTTCGAGCAGGGTTGCGGGCATGCTGTGTGAATTCGGTGGGGGCAGTAGCCTGAATCAGGCTGCGGCACAGTCCACGGGGGAACCTGACTCTCTCACCATCTACATCGGCACCGGCATCTCTCCAGAGTGCCAACGCGTCAGGAGCATCGCGAAACTCAATCCCTATTTCTTCAAGCACGGTATCCGCATTGTGCTCAATCAACTCCAGCGCTTCTTCGTTCAAGACCCCGGAATAGGGAATCTGACGACTGATATAAGTCGCGGTTTCAACAGACACAGAAGAACGCCTGGCTGCGATTCTACCCGCTCGCCCACCGGTTCTTCGATTTGTTGATCTACCCATTCCTGTTCCCATCTGTTTGAAATTACAGGGTTGACACCCCCATTGAGTGCATAAAATTTTGATCCACTACCTCTTGGTATGCTTGCAGATAAACGACAATATGAAGCTCGGAAACGACAGCACAAATCAGGTAGGTGTCAACGTGTTCTGACCCAAGAGGTCTTCGTAGTAACCAGACTGCCTATTTACACCAATGACTGCATTTTTCATCAGGTGAGCAACCGTCATCGGACCTACTCCACCTGGCACCGGCGTGATCCAATCTGCGACTTCGGCACAGCTTTCAAAATCCGCGTCGCCAACCACTTTTGTTTTCCCGTCGGGGCCAGATACCTGGTTGATGCCGATATCGATAATGATGGAACCAGGCTTGATCATGTCACCGGTAATAAGCCCTGGCTGACCCACTGCTACAAAGACAACGTCCGCCTTTAGTGAATGGTTAGCAACTGATCGTGTCATGTGATGACAAACGGTGACCGTTGCCCCTTCAGCCATCAACAAAAAGGCGATCGGCTTGCCAACTATCTCCGAATGTCCGACAACACAAACTTCAAGTCCTTCCAACTCCACGCCGGTAGATTTCAGCAGATGAACAGCAGCCATCGCTGTACACGGCCCCATCTCCGGCGAACCGTAAACAATTTTACCAATTGATGACGGATGCATCCCCTCGACGTCTTTAAACGGATGGATAGTTTCTTGCAGGCTCCGGATGGAGATATGATCCGGCACCGGTCGCTGAATTATGATGCCCGTAACCCGAGGATCGACATTCATCGTCACAATGGCAGCCCGAAGTTCTGCTTCGTTGATAGATGATGCGAACTGACGCTCCTCAAATTCGATTCCTATTCTCGCGGCGAATCGTTTCTGGTTGCGAACATAGAGCTTAACTTCGTCCACGTCTCCCACGGTGATCGACGCAAGGCTTGGTTGCCAGCCCCTGGCCCGGATGGAATCCACCTCTTCTTTCAAAACGGACAACATTTTATCGGCTGCATCGCGGCCATTGATTAATTTATGTCCAAACTTCATTTCACTACCGCTCCAGAGCGAACAAAAACACATTATGAGCCCCAGAAGGTAAATCACTGACCACTGAACCAACCCGATACCGACATCTGCCGCACCGAAAACGACTACAACAAACCAATCAGCTTTGTAACCGTAGTGGCATAGCGCCAAAACGCCTTAATCAATATCAACCAGGCTTGCACCGGCACCGGACAATCGGGACTCTTTAGAGGATTTGCTCAAAGCCTGTTGGGTAAAGCGCCAAAGCGAATGCCAGTCGGCTTCGGATAGCTCGACACCGTGCTCACGTGTGGTGATGCGGTTTTGCCTAATAGATTCAGCAGAGATTAACTCCCGCGGTTCCACTGCTGAGCGATATGATAAATCAACCGCTGTTTCGACGTGAAGTGTTTCCAGGCCGTCACCCAGAATAGAACTCAGTCCCGATTGCCCCACAACAAGCACGCAATCCGAACCGCGACTTTGCCACCCAAGCGTCACCGGCGGGGAAATGGGTGAGTGACAAAGATAGCCCACCAGCAAAACCGGGTTATCAAGAACGGCGTTAGGGGGCAGTACCGTTTCTCCGGTTACCAGACTATCCGACAAGACGGGACCCGCCTCAATCACAGATAGCCTGACTGAATCACTCATATTTCCCCAACGATGATGCTTGTCAAGTTGTTCCAGTGCCGAGACGATATTCTTAAGGGGATCAATACCCGCTGCCGCAAGTCCCATTGCTGCCTTTGCCAGGTCATCCGCAAGACCAACGGGTACGTTCCGACCAAGCGCCGCCCATCGCACCGCAAACTTCAGTTCATTGCGTGAAAACTTCATTCTATTTGCCCCGGCTTGCAGGCAAATGTCCACTGATCCGCCCAGCGTGAGTTCAACTCATCCGGAAACGGTGCACCTTGATACATGTTGACACGAGTCCATAGGTCAGATTTTGGGTCAAACTTGCTGACCCCAAAAAACGCAAGTTTGAATCGAAGAATATCAATCGGTCGAAACCCGGCGGCGATGACATTGTCTGCCACCTCCCCATAGGGGTGGGACTCCGCGTTTTGAATGCGACGGATCGTATGCCGAAATCTCGGATGCAGTGCACAGAATTGAAGAACACTCTGTCCAAGATCTGACATCTGTAGTGCCTCCCGTAACCGCGCAATATCCCAGCCAACGGTGAGAGGCATTTCTGTTTCACTATCCGTGACACCATCATCAGCACGAGGACCGAGTCGCGGTTCGAGCTTTTCCTCAGAGTAGACCCATTGTCGATCGGTTTCCTCACGGTCCTGGAAGTTTATTTTATTTACCCAACCATAGTGCCTGTCGATCAATGTATTCAATTGTGTCAGGCGCATCTCTGGCTCCCATACGTCTTCCTCGGGAGCGGCATTGAACCTCTCTCCCAGATTATCAACCAGCTCACCAAAAGGTTCGATCAGCAGACTGACGACCAGCTCCTGAGCTTCCAGGCCGAGATGCTGTGACGCCCAGCGGAAGATCGCGTCAAGCGGTAACGCCACGTCGAAACGGTCGCTGGCGGCCAGGTGGTATGCCAACGCGGCCAGATCCACAGCCAGTTTTTCAATCCTTGCTGACTGTACTTCGTCATCGACCCGCCATTCGCTCACCTGTACCCGACACTTTGCGAGCACACTGTTGAGCGTTTCTACCTGAGCCACCGATACACTATCCACCCCACGAACAGCTGCCAGGGCATGCTCTTTTGCTGAAACCCATTGATGTACCAGCACCTGGTGATTCATCAGAAAAGGCGCCATGCCAAGCCCTGTTGCATTGCCAATACCAAGAAATCGCCGAATCGGGAGCGCCAGTTTCACCGCATTTACATCGCCCTTCTGTCTGGCCATATGTTCAACCAGGTCGAGAGAAAACAACCTGATCAGGTAAACGGCCAGCATCTCGGCCTGGAAGGCGCTACCAAGGTCCGCTCGGTCAGCGATCTTTTCCCAGTCCGCACAGCCAAATTTCCCACCGCCATAGACTGCCGTAGTTCGCATCAGGTACCCGACGTCTGCAATCATCTCGATGTCAGGCTGCCTCCCCTCTGCCAGACTATTAGCGACATGATTAAAAAGTCGTTCGCTGATATTTGCTCGCGCTAATACCAGTTCACTGGCGGTAAAACGCCCCGCTTCCTGCAGGGGTGTATTCCCCCGCAGCCGCTCAATATCTTTATCAAACGGTATTCCGTCAAAAAGGTTGAACGTGGCATCCCATTCATGGGCTATGACGCGGTCACTGCGTTTCATTGGGTCCAAAGGATGCGAGAACGCGAGGAGGCTGTAGTGATGGCTACCGGTGAAAACTGAATAGATAACACGCCCGCGGCCTTCACGATCCAGTTCTATGTCCGGCTTCGAAAACTCCCAGTTCTCGATCGCCATACGACGCGTCAGACTCCGCATGAAACTAAGACGAGTCTGAAAAGCTGATCCCATTCGCGCAAGGCGCATGATCTCGTCAGGCCGTCGCAGCAGGGTATCGGGGGCGAGCTTTTTCAAGTAGGCGCCACCCGCATTACTTCCCAGGCACCTTTTCGGTGTACCCAATGCTCAAACCTGTTTGATTCTGCTCCTGACATGGTTCAAAGCTCTGGACCAAATGAGCGTTCAAAAAATTGGTACCAGTTGCCATGGCAGATCTTCGCAACTTCTGCGTCATCAAAACCGACTTCAACAAGGCCCTGGGCGATCCCGGGATAGCCAGTTGAATTTTCAATCCATGCCGGTTGCGGGGGGAATCCAGCATGGTCAGCAGAACCCTCGCCATAGTCAATTTCCTTGGTCCAGCGGCCATTGCGCATCCATTCGACCACACTGTCGGGCTGGTCCTGGCAGAGATCACTGCCAAAACCAACATGGTCAATACCGATCAGTTCCACCGTACGAGCAATCATCTGACAAAAGTCTTCAAGCGTGCAGGAAGACCCATTATCTAAATGATGCGGGTACATGGAAAAACCAAGCATACCGCCGCGCTCAGCCAGTGCTTTTAAGACCACCTCAGATTTGTTACGCAGCGCTGCGTGCCAGAAATTGGGATTGGCATGCGAGATCGTAATTGGACGCTCAGACAGGTCTATCGCTTCAAGGGTTGAGCGCTCTGCAGAATGGCTCATATCAATCACAAACCCTATCCGGTTCATTTCCTTAATGACCTGCCTGCCCATTCTGGTAATGCCGGGGTCATCACTTTCATAGCAGCCAGTCGCAAGCAGGCTTTGATTGTTATAGGAAAGCTGCATGAATCGCGCACCAAGCTGATAACAGATCTCAACCAGGGAAATGTCGTCCTCGATTGGCGAGGGGTTCTGGAATCCAAAGAAAATGGCCGTGCGCTGACTCTCACGGGCCAGGTCAATATCAGCAGCACAAGTGCCGGGTATGACGAGATCGCTGAACTTTTCAAAGTAGTCATTCCACTTTGAAAAATTCGCGACGACTTCACGAAAGTTTTCATGATAGGCAATCGTTACGTGCACGGCGGCAAGACCGGCGTCATTCATTTCCTTGAATATTTTTTCAGACCAGTTGCTGTACTGCAGGCCATCGACAAAATACATGCTCAATCCTCTGGGTACGTCACACAATCTTACGCGCCTAACTTGAAAAAGCCTTGCCACAACGCGACACCGGACGGCATATCTATGCCATCTACCGGCATCCACTTCTTGCACCAATAAGCCGACTTATCTTTTCAGGTTCCCCGCCGACGAAATACCAACGATTTCAATAGTGACACCGTCATCAATACCATGACGAAGGAAAATGGCAGAGCTCCGACAAACATTGATGCGCGCAGCGCATCAATGCCCCCCGCAATCAGTAACATCGCGATCACCAGCGTGAGACCTGCGCCCCACAGGATGATATGTTGGCCACCCTTCTGGCTTGAATCGCCGCCGGAATTTATAGTGTTTATGATCAACACAGCCGAATCTACCGATGTCACCAGGTACGTCAGCAGCAGCACCACCACAAGAACGATCGCTAGCTGCAGTGCCACACCGCTGAGCAGCACTTCCAATGTCGCATACAGCTGAGATTCCTGACCAGCCTCAATAATGGCGTTCTTGGCGACACCAGACAGTTCGAGATCAATCGCTGTACCCCCAATAAAGCTCATCCACATGAAACATACCAATGGGGGCACGATCAGAACACCACACACATATTCCCGGATTGTCCTGCCCCGGGAGATTCGCGCCAGGAACAAGCCAACGAAAGGCGCATAGGCAATCCACCAGGCCCAATAAAAGACAGTCCAGCCAATGGACTGCCATTGAAACAGTTCCTCTTCGATTGCCCCGCCCCCTTCCGGCCAGTAGACCAGGAGCAGGTAAGGCAGACTCACCAGATATTCAACGACAACTTCCCCAAGCGTCGTTACCGAAAACAGGGTCGCACCCCAACCCAGGAAAAAACCCAGCAAAACAATAGACAGAAACATATTGATATTGGATAGCCATTTAATGCCTCGACCCACACCTGACAGTGCCGATAGTACCGACGCTGTCATCACTAAAACCAGGCAACTCAGCATCCCGCCGTTTGACGGGGCACCACTAGCCGTGATCAGCCAGTCCGCCCCTGTAACCTCGTAGATTCCGGCAGAGAATTGGCTGACACCGAGCCCGATGGTGACAGCAACACCTAACACGGTGGCGATGACCGCCGATATATCGACAACATGACCCAGCAGGCCCTGAAGCCGCTGCGCACCAAATAGCGGCATTAGCGCGGAGCGAATGGTAAGCGGGTGACCTTCCCGATAGCTGTAGTACGCCATCGCCAAACCGGTCAGACAATAGGCAGCCCAGGGGGTTAAACCCCAGTGGACAAAAGACCAGATGAAGGCACTATCTGTATTACCCGCAGTGCCGCCCTCGGTGATCCCCCGAATAGTATCCGGATTAACCATGAAATGAGCCATGGGTTCCGCTGTTGAGTAGGTCAGCATTCCAATGCCGATCCCTGCACCAAACATCATGGAAACCCATGAAAAGTAACTGAACTCCGGAGGCTCATCGTGCGGACAAAGCCTTAGTTTCCCAACTTTTGGATAAAGTGCCAGACCAACACACACAATCAGGAATAGAGCCATTGTGTAGATGTACCAGGCTCCGAATACAGCGAATGACCAGTCTCGAATTTCATTCAGGAAGTCTCTGGCTTCATCGGGGAACACTGCAGCCCAGATAACAAGCAACGCGATAAGGATCTTGGATGAAACTGTGACTGTGGTATTGAAACCCTCATAGAAGCCGCTGTCGGATCTGGTGATGACAAGTTCCTTGAGATCACTCACAAGCTAGAAGAGTTTCCTGATTTTGTTTTTAGGAGCTTCAGCATAACCTAAATACTCATTGAATTGATCGACCCCCCGAGAGCGTCATACAAATATTGACTCGATGTAATATCTGCGCACAGGTGAAAGATTCCCTCCGATTGAATCAGGATCACGCTTATGCCGAACATCAGGGTCTGCGCAACATCACCATCCGAGAATGAACGAGGGCGAAGATCAATACTGCAGACCGCCTGAAGCAATTCGCGACTGTGCGCTCCACTTACAACCAGCCAGGCGTGACTGTCAGCGCGGGGCAACGAATAATTTCTAGCTGCCGCATCTGGATGACATCCCAGGTAATTAGAACCTCCCAGGAGCAGAAACTCACCAACAGACAGGCGCGCCAGTAAAGTGCCATCCTTTTGAACCTGCGCACGGTTTGGTTTGTCGGGCACCAGCATTGACAGCGATTCCAGCCAGCTCGCAGCAGTCCTCCCGCGTACACCGCATCGATCTGAAAGGGTGCGGTCAACGATGACGACACCATTTCCCAGGTCACTGCGGGATGCACTGATCAGGCTGATTCGCTCAGGGAGCGTCTCTTCTATCACATCCACAGAAATATCCGGAACTCGCTGCCGCTCAGTCTGCGGATCATAAAAAGGCAGCTCGCAGAGGGTTGCCTGCAGGCCGTGACCCTGATCAACCCTAATGGTAATCGTATCACCCTCTGCACTTGTCGCAGGGACGTACGCAAGACCCACTATTTTGTCGAGGGTCGGAGAATAGGCAGCTGAGGTTACACGCCCGGCCATCCGGTCGCCCTCCAACACAAGGTGGGATTCCTGCGGTACATCCATGCGATTCGCTGACTCAACAGTGAACCCTGCAAGTCTTCTCGTCATCCGGGTTGTGTCAATCTCAGCAGTGGTTCTGTCACCAATAAAGAATGGCTTTTTACGAGATACTGCCCACGACATCTCTAATTCGCGTAGGTGCGTCATGGCATCTGTGTCCTGGCCGATGATAATGTGACCTTTCTCTAACCGAAGCAACCGCTGGGCCTCAACACCAAAAGGCGCGATATCAAATGTTGCTCCGACCGCGGCAAGCGCCTCCCACAGATGTCTGCCGAAGGTTTGAGGCACATGAATTTCGTAACCGAGTTCGCCAACGAAGCCGACTCGCAGCATACGCGCCGGGATACCAGCAACCTCGCCCTCACGTACACCCAAATAAGGAAACGCATCCTCGTCAAGATCACTTGTCGTGAGTCTAGCCAGCACTTCTTTGGATTTCGGGCCCGCGAGGTTTACGACGCAATATGCACCCGTGACATTCGTAATATCGACATCAAGCTGCCACTGTACGTTCCACTTAAGCATCTGCCGGTAGACATTCTCGACACCAGTGGTTGTAGCCGTCACGTAAAAATGAGTTTCCGCCAGCCTGGCAGCAACGCCATCGTCAATAACGACACCCGATTCATTGCACATGAGTGCATACTTTGACTTGCCAATCGCCAGTCCTTTGAAGCCACCCGTGTAGAGCCTGTTCAACAGCTCTGAGGCGGCGGGCCCCCTGATATCAATACCACCCAGCGTTGACAGGTCAATCATGCCTACGTTTCGGCGAACATTAATGACTTCCCGCTCGATACAGGCCATGCGGTCTTCACCAGGCCGTGGGTAGCAGGCAGGACGATACCAGGTGCCCGCATGCAGAAACTGTGCTCCCAATTTCGAGTGCGCCTCATGCATTGATGACAATCGGGCAGGGAAAAAGACTTCTCCCGCACTGGCCGCCAGGGGCTCCGCACGAAGCGGTGGCCTGGCTGTCGTGACACCCGTTTCATCAATAGTGGTTCGATTTGCAGCAGCGGTGATTCTTGCGGTCGCCAGTGCTGAATGTCGCCCCTGTGACGGTCCCATACCAACTGTCGAATAGCGTTTCACCAATTGCACATGCGTGAACCCATCGGCCACCGCATTTACGATGTCAACAATCTGCAGATCCTCATCCTGGTCGACAAATTCCTTGCCTTGGGGATGTGGAAAGATTGGCCATGAGTGGTTTGGATCAGACGCCAGCTCGTCCAGGCCCCATTTTCCGGTGATGCTACCCGCAAGCTGGAATCCCTCGGGCAGGCCATCGAGTGTGAAACAGTTATCTTCCTCATCAAAACGTAGCCGAGCTCCCGCCTGACAGGGAAGCTGATACTGGGGTAGAAAACCTACCGATGAACAAAGCAGGTCGCACTCTATTGTCTCCAGCGGCTCATACTGAGCCACATGGACTTCCTTCGATGTCTGGCCGCGAAGCTGGATCGCCGAAAGGTGGCCCCGGCGAGCGACGGCAGCATGGGGCTCGACCCCTGTAATGATTCTCACACCCCGCTCAACCACACTTTCCATCAGTGCGGACCGGGTCCCGGATTTGACTGGCTCCGCTCTTAATTCAATGATCGCCGCTACCTCAATATCGGCATCGAGCAGATCGAGCGCCAGCCCATAAGCTTCATCATTCCCGGCAATAATGACCGCTCGATAACCGGCTTTCACACCATAAAGGTGCACCAGGCGTTGGACCCCACTTCCAAGCATAACGCCGGGAAGATCATTGTTTCGAAACACAGCAGGCTGCTCAAGACTACCGGTCGCAAGAGTCACACCGGACGCGCGTATCTTGAAAAGATTTTGTCCCTGCAGAACCGGGACATAATGATCCGCATACCAGCCATTACAATGTGCTGTCGTCATCACCTCAATATTATTGTTAGTTTCAATTTGCCCGATCAGTTCCTGGGCCCGGCGACCTGCAACTACTCCTTCAGGATCAAGTCTCGAGTAGAGCAGCGAGCCACCCAGAACCGGATCCTGCTCTACCAGCAACACTGACTGTCCATCGTTTGCGATATCAAGCGCTGCCCGCATGCCATGATAGCCGCCTCCGACCACCAGATGATCCACATGCAGGTACCTCTTCGTGCGCGGCACGACCTTTTGCTTCGAAGGGTTGATCCGCCCGAGCCCTGCACTGCGACGAAAGAATTTCGCCCAGAGCTCCCAGATACCTTTCGGTCGATAGAACGCTTTGTAATAAAAACCAACAGGCAGAAATCGCGCCAGCAATCCGATTGCGGATCCGAGATCATGTTCGAGCGAACCAAGATGATTCTGCGATGTGACTTCCATGGCCTGACACAGAATTTCAGTATCAGCAAAGCAGTTCGCCCGGTGGTCAATCGTCACTAGCGTGGCAGCATCGTCTCCGGCAAAGGTCAGCCCCAGTCTTGGTCGGTGATACTTAAAAGAACGACTCATCAGCTGAACATCAGCAGCCAACAGGGCGCTCGCAACCGTATCCCCCTCAAAGCCGTTCAACCTCGTGCCGTTGAAGCTGAAGAAGACCCGAGTGTCCCGCTTAATACGCCTGCCAAAAGGTGCTGAAAGTCGCACTGTCATTTCTCGACAGGATCTATAGAAAATGGATATGTGCTGATTACTTCATCTGTCACCGTGTCACGATCCGCCAGAAACCAGAACGAACTCGGTGTGTGGCACCACCATTCGGTTACGACACCAGCCGAGTTCGTGTTAAAGAACACATGTTCAGCCCATGCTTTTCGATCTGCCTGCTTGCGATCAGGCTCGACATGATATTCACCACCATAGATGAACTCATCGATATTGCGAATACCATTAAGCGGGCAAAGAAGTGTTTTCATACCATAGGAACCTCTAGTGACTCGCCGCCGTGGCACCGGCTTCGTTAACCTGTTCGAACCGGTAGAATCGATCCAGTGAAAAAGGCGCTATCAGTTTCGGAACCCGGTCGGTGGCCACCAGTTCTGCCATCGTCATACCCGAGATAGGTGTTGCCTTGAAGCCCCAGGTACCCCACCCCGCATCCAGGTAGTAGTTCTGCACGGGACTTTCACCCATGATCGGGCTGTAGTCTGGAGTCATATCAGTGATGCCTGCCCACTGACGCATCACCCGCGCTTCTCTTAGAAACGGAAACAATTCGAGAACCGCCGCGGAAAGTGTTTCCCGCATGGGTAGAGTTGCACGAGTGTTGTACAAGGGATATGGATCGGATCCACCCCCGATAACAAATTCGCCTCGAGATGTCTGATGGATGTAGACGTGGTGATGAGGCGAGCTGATATGAGGTTCGAGCAGCGGCTTGTAAGCTTGCGTCACCATGGCCTGCAACGGGAATGTATGAATTGGCAGCTTGATACCGGCCATATTTCCCACAACCGAACTTGAACCGGCAACTGCCTGTATGACTTTTCCGCAGCTAATGTCACCTCGCGTGGTTCTAACGCCGGTAACCTTGCCATGATCAATGTCTATCCCCGTCGCTTCAGTCAACTGATGGAATTCAACACCCCGGGCAACCGCCTCTTTGGCATATCCCCAAACCACGGCATCATGGCGCGCTGTGCCTCCATCCGCATGCCACAGACCGGCTAAAATCGGATATCGGGCGGCAGTGTCCATTCGAAGATGCGGCACCATCTGCGCTATTTCGTCGTTGAACATCAGCTCGGAGCGAACACCCAGGTGTTGATTAACCTCAGCTCGCCAGCGCAGGTTGCGTACCGCAGCATCGCTGTGTGCAAGCGTGAGCTGCCCCCGCTGTTCAAACATGATGTTCAGGCCCAGCTCATTGGATAGACTTTTGTACAGTTCAAGAGAGGCTTTATAGAAAGCAACGCCTTCCTCTGTCAGGTAGTTGGATCGAAGTACAGCCGTGTTGCGCGCCGTGTTACCACCACCCAGATAACCTTTATCAAGCACCGCAACGTTGGTAATGCCGTACTCTTTCGCGAGATAGTATGCGCACGCGGCACCATGACCACCCGCACCTATGATCACCACGTCGTAGAATTGTTTAAGAGGCCCAGACTCCCCGAACAGGTTCTTTCCCGGATAAGTTCTGGCTAGCCCGTATTTAAGTAATCCAAAAGGCACCGGTCACTCTCCCTTGTTGTTTTGCAGACTCGTTTCTTTTAGGTGCATTTCTTTTAGGTGCAATTCTTTTAGGTGCTTTTCTTTTAGGTGCTTTTCTTTTAGGTGCAGTGCCCAGGCGATTTTCGGTCCATACCACAAGGAAGGAAGCAGAATCAGAGATACCGGCATAGCCGTGACTACAATGAAGGACTGCAACGCCGAAATACCCCCGGAACCGATTGAAATGAGAATCGCCGCAACCACGCCCATGACCACACCCCAGAAAACCCGCAGTCCGGCTGGCGGGTGATCTGTACCCGTCATCACCATAGAGACGGTATAGGTCATGGAGTCTCCTGTGGTCGCTACAAAAATAGTCGTCAGGATAAGAAACAACACCGAGATGAGCAGGCCAAAAGGTAACTGTTGCGTCATGGACAATAGCGCGGCTGGCATCCCATGTTCAGCGAACGGGCCAGAAATGACACCGGGTTCAACCAGCTCAAAATAGATACCAGTGCCACCGACGATAGTGAACCAGAAGTTGGTCACCAACGGCGCGATGACCGAAACGACAACAATCAACTCCCTGATCGTCCGGCCCCGGGAAATCCTGGCAATAAACAGCGCCATCAATGGTCCGTATCCCAGGAACCAACCCCAGAAGAACACCGTCCAGTTGTTCAGCCATGACACATCCCCTCGATAGGTCGTCATGGAGAAGAAATGCTTGAGTTGTGTTGCGGAACCTCGGAGGAAGTTTTCGACAATAAATTGCGTAGGGCCCGCCAACAAAATAAACAGGATCAGCGCAACCGACAACAACACATTAAACGAGCTGAGCAACTGGATACCTCGAGTAACACCGGAAACCGCAGAGACCGTATAGACAACAATAAGAGCCACGATAATTGTCAGTTGCGTCGTATAGTTGTTGGCAATATCACTCAACTCGGAGAGGCTGAAACTGATCTGCAGACCGAGAAAACCAATGGGGCCGACTGTACCTGACACAACCGCGACAACACAGCAGGCATCAACAAGGGCGCCTGCCCAGCCATGAATGATTCTTTCGCCAAAGATCGGATACAGCAGCGTCCGGGGTTTAAGTGGCAGCTTTCGTTCGTAGTGGTAATGCATCAGGACAATGGCGGTCAGGCTCCCGAGTATCGACCAGGCGAGGAAGCCCCAATGAAGAAAACTCTGCGCCAAAGCCGGTGCTACCGCATCAGCTGTATTCGAAGCCACAGCGAAAAGAGGCGGCGAATTGGTGAAATGAGCTATCGGCTCGGCCGCAGCCCAAAATACTCCACCACCGGCAAGCAAGGTGCACATGATGATGGCCACCCACTTGAACGTGGACATTTCAGGCGTTTCAATGCCACCGAGCGTGACCCGACCTGCAGGAGACACGCAAACCAGGATTGCCGCAAGAAAGGTAAGCAGTAACAGACCCTGCCAGTAAGCACCGAAGTAGGTGGTTGCGATCGAAAAACCTGCATTGACAATTGCTGAAAGCAAATCGATATCAACTATCGCAAGGCCAACAAACGCGACAATGAAACCGCCACTCGTAATAAAAACCGGCCAGTCTATCTCCGGTGCACTGGATCTGGTTTCGTCACTCATCAGAACATGAAAGCGCGACACTGATCGTGTAATGTCTCGGGGATCTTGACCCCCTCCACTTCTATAACCTCGCGCCGCTCGTGTCTCCGAGTCCCCGGCAGATGTGAACCATCCATGCCACCCAGCCGGTTGATGAATGACTCTGAATGGTCCTGCCAGTGTTCCGAATCGCCGAATCTCGCAGGATCCATAGCCAGCATCAGTTCACCGCCAACTGGCGGTCCACCATCATTGTTGTCATTTTTCTCGGCTTCAAAACTGAAGTCCTGACCGGAAAGACCGGCGACAAGTAATTCGATCATCATCGCCATGTTCGAACCTTTATAGCCACCAAAGGGTAACAGCGCACCACCGTCCAGAATCCGCGCGGGATCAGTTGTGTCATTACCGTCGGCATCTATGCCAGTACCTGAAGGAACAGTTTGCCCCTCGCGGGCTGCAATCATGACCTCTCCCTTGGCCATGGACGAAGACGCCTGGTCAAAAATCAGCGGCGGTTCGTCTCCACGGGGCCAGCCAAAGCACATGGGATTGGTTCCGTACAGCGCCTCCCTGGCGCCTGCAGGTACAACCGCCGGTTTGTAGGTCGTAAATGCCATGGCTACCAGCCCCTCTTTTACGACAGGTTCGACTTCAGTCCACAGCGCCGCAAAGTGATGTACGTTGACGAGGACCAGCGCAGCGATACCGTTACCTCTTGCGGCGTCTATCAGCGCAGACCGGCTCCTCTGCAGTGCCAGCGGCGCGTACCCACCATTCCCATCAGCCTGGATCACACTGCCGGATAAGTGGCGAATTTCAGGGACAGCAGTACCGTTAACTTTGCCGCTCTTCAGCGAAGCAACATAACCGGGTAATCGGAACAAGCCGTGCGAAGAACAACCATCTCTTTCAGCAGCATGAATGGTTCCTGCAACCGCCCTGGCATTTTCTTCATCGCAGCCACTGGCCAGCAGGCAATTGGTCGCTAGTTGATGGACTTCTTTGAGTGAGAGCGTGATAACTGACATAAAAGAACCCTGTGGCATAAAGCCAGCGATTTAATTGAGAAAGTAGGTAAATAAATACGCCATTAACAACCCGGCACCGACATCCTCCGTACCGAAAATGACCTTGACCACCTTCGCACTAAAAGACTTCTTTTTCACTGATAAATAAAACACTAAAATCAGCCAGTTTCTGCCTTGTCGTGTGTGGGGAAATGCAGATGTTCAAACTACCGGGCTGCCCCGGATAATATGCCCTGAAACGCAACTCCATTGCCGACGCGCGCCAAAGTCTTCCTGAAACGCGTGCTGATGCTTCTCATACACCAGCCATGTCCTTATGATGGAGGGCATGAACAATCCAGCTGCCATTATCGAGCCATACAGGGACCAGACTGGAGGCACAATATCCGCACTTCGCGCACTTGTGCTGGCTCAGGGCTATATCAGGGATGTTGATCAACAAGCCGTCGCCGAACTCTTCAACATCAGCCAGGCAGAAGTTCGAGGTATCGTCAGCTTTTATTCCGACCTGCGTACAAATGCGCCTGCGAACAAAATCATTCAGGTCTGTCAGGCTGAGGCCTGTCAGGCCACTGGCTGCAGATCCTTGACCGCTACTCTGGAGAGCCGGCTTGACATCGCTATGGGCGAATCCACTCCGGACAACGAGTTTGCATTGGAGGGCGTCTACTGCCTTGGGCACTGTGCAAATGGTCCGACCGCCCTGATAGATGGCACCGTCTGCACAAACCTGAGCAGTGCTGATGCGGACTCTTTGATTAACGGCAACCCTGACACAGCACCAACTGAAATCGTCGAGACAGATAATCAATTGATCTTCAATCGTTGTGGTCGGGTCGACCCACTCGACTTCGATGCCTATCGTGCAGATGGCGGATTCTCTACTGGGCCAACTTCAGCTGAGTCTGTTCTTGCTGAAATTCGCAGTTCCGGACTGCGTGGTCGTGGTGGGGCGGGATTCCCTGCACATATAAAGTGGCAGACCGTTGCCGATCAACCCGAGAATCAGAAGTACATCGTTTGTAATGCAGACGAAGGTGACTCCGGTACCTTTGCCGATCGTCTTATCATGGAGGGAGATCCCTTCCTTCTGATCGAAGGCATGGCTGTCGCTGCAGGTGCAGTAGGCGCGTCAAAAGGGTTTATCTATCTCCGTTCAGAATATCCTGAAGCTGCCGGCATTCTGGCCGAAGCCCTCCAGATTGCTCGACGCGAGGGAGCGCTGAACGAAATCTTCGATATAGAGCTTTTTATTGGCGCCGGTGCTTATATATGCGGCGAGGAAACTTCTCTCCTGGAGAGCCTTGAGGGTAAGCGCGGCATCATTCGTGCCAAACCACCCCTACCTGCCATCGAGGGCCTCTTTGGCAAACCAACACTGGTTCACAACGTCATTACTCTGTGTTCTGTTCCCTGGATTATCAAAAATGGTGGCGAAGCCTACCGGCGATTTGGTGTCGGAGATTCTACCGGCACCATGCCATTCCAGCTGTCTGGCAATGTGAAGCGCGGCGGGCTAGTTGAGCTACCTTTTGGCATGCCGTTGGGTGAATTTATAGACGCCTACGGCGGCGGCACCCGTTCAGGGCGTCCGGTGAAGGCCGTGCAGATCGGTGGCCCGCTCGGCGCCTATCTATCACGTGAACATCTGGGCACGCCGCTAACCTATGAAGCCATGGCAGCCATTGGTGCAGGGATTGGCCATGGCGGTATTGTCGTCTTCGATGACACAGTCGACCTGATCGAGCAGGCAAGATATGCCTTCGCTTTCTGCGAACACGAATCCTGCGGCAAATGCACACCCTGTCGTATTGGCTCTGTCAGAGGACGAGAGCTCATGGAAGATATTCAGGAAAGCGGCTGTACAAAGGAAAAGCTTATCCTCGTGAAAGATCTCTGCGAGGTGATGGAAAAGACCAGTCTTTGCCAGATGGGCGGAATGACGCCAATTCCCGTAGAATCAGCAATGCAACACTTCCCCGGCGATTTCGGACTGGAGCAATAGCATGAGACTCGCTGATCAAGATCTGGGTACGAAACAAGTCAACAATACCAGGATAGTCACGCTTGAAATAAACGGCCAGACTGTCAGCGCCCCCGCAGGCACCTCAATCATGCGGGCTGCTGCAGAAGCAGGAATCCCGATCCCCAAATTGTGCTCGACCGACACTCTCGATGCTTTCGGTTCGTGCCGCATGTGTCTCGTTCAAATTGATGGCAAACCGGGATTTGTGTCCTCCTGTACGCAACCAGTACAGCAGGATCTTCGCGTCGTGACCCAAAACGACGACATTGCCCGACTGCGTCGCGGTGTGATGGAACTTTATATCTCAGATCATCCACTCGACTGCCTGACCTGTGCAGCCAACGGCGACTGCGAACTGCAGGACGTGGCTGGTCAGGTTGGTCTTCGCGACGTGCGGTACGCGGGTGGCAGCAATCACGCCAGCGACCCAATCGATAAGTCGAACCCCTATTTTACCTACGAACCCAGCAAGTGCATCGTTTGTTCCCGGTGCGTACGCGCCTGCGAAGAAGTTCAGGGGACTTTCGCACTCACCATTGACGGTCGTGGGTTCGCTTCCAGGGTCGCAACCGGCGCAGAGGACTTTTTCGCCAGTGAATGTGTTTCCTGCGGCGCCTGTGTACAGGCGTGCCCAACAGCTACTCTGATGGAAAAATCGGTGATTGATCATGGCGTGCCTGATCGCAGTATCGTCACCACCTGCGCTTACTGCGGAGTGGGTTGTTCCTTCAAGGCAGAAATGAAAGGAGACCAGGTTGTCCGCATGATGCCCTGGAAAGACGGTAAGGCAAATCATGGCCATTCCTGCGTTAAGGGACGCTTCGCCTGGGGTTACGCCAATCACCAGGACAGGATCACCGAACCGATGATCCGCAACGGCATCACAGATCAGTGGCAAACCGTCTCCTGGGATGAAGCGATCCAATTCGCAGCAAATCGCCTGAACGGGATTCAGGAAGAGCATGGTCGATTCAGCATCGGCGGAATCACCTCTTCCCGGTGCACCAATGAAGAAGTATGGGTTGTCCAGAAAATGATCCGCGCCGCCTTCAACAACAACAATGTCGACACCTGTGCCCGAGTCTGTCATTCACCCACCGGCTACGGTCTCAAGCAGACCTTTGGCACCTCGGCGGGAACCCAGCATTTTGATTCGGTCACTGAAGCCGACGTGATCATGATCATCGGTGCCAATCCGACGGACGCGCATCCAGTGTTTGCCTCTCAGATCAAACGACGAGTCCGCGATGGTGCGAAACTCATCGTTATTGACCCTCGCCAGATTGATCTGGTGCGGTCCGCACACATCGAGGCAAGCCACCACCTGCCACTGTTACCTGGCACCAATGTCCCCATGATGAACGCCTTCGCTCACGTCCTTGTGACCGAAGGTCTGCTGGACGAGAGCTTCGTGCAGGAACGCTGTGATCTCGAATCTTTCAATGCCTGGCGCGAGTTCGCAGCCCAGGAAGAGAATTCACCAGTGGCTGTCGCGAAAATAACTGGCGTTCCTGAAGAAGAAATACGCCTGGCAGCACACCTTTTTGCAGCTGCGGGTAATGGCGCGATTTACTACGGTCTTGGTGTTACCGAACACAGCCAGGGTTCAACCATGGTCATGGCAATGGCTAACCTCGCCATGGCAACCGGTAACATTGGTCGCATGGGTGTTGGTGTTAACCCACTCAGAGGACAGAATAATGTTCAGGGTTCCTGCGACATGGGTTCATTCCCCCATGAACTGCCCGGCTATCGTTCAGTCACTGACGATGCAACACGCAGTGAGTTTGACCGCCACTGGGGCGTACCTCTTCACAATGAACCGGGTCTTCGCATCCCGAATATGTTGGATGAGGCCTGCGCAGGTACGTTCAAAGGGCTATACATTCAGGGCGAGGATATCGCGCAGTCAGACCCCAACACACTGCATGTCGAAGCTGCTCTCACCAACATGGAATGTGTGATCGTCCAGGACCTTTTCCTCAACGAAACCGCAAAGTTCGCCCATGTATTTTTACCGGGGACCTCTTTCCTTGAGAAAGACGGTACCTTTATTAATGCAGAACGGCGCATCAACCGGGTCAGACCCGTGATGAAGACACAGACCGGTATGGCTGAGTGGGAAGTTACCCAGGCCCTCGCAAACGCCATGGGCTATGGCATGAACTACTCCACATCCGCTGAAATCATGGATGAAATCGCTCAGCTCACGCCATCGTTTACCGGTGTCTCATTTGATTTCCTGGATCAGCATGGCAGTGTTCAGTGGCCCTGCAACGCCGGCGCACCAGAGGGTACGCCGATCATGCATGTCGACGGCTTTGTGCGCGGCAAGGGGCTTTTTATACTTACCGATTATCAACCAACCAGCGAAACAGCCAACCGAAAGTTCCCGCTGCTTCTGACAACCGGGAGAATACTCAGCCAGTACAACGTCGGCGCCCAGACCCGACGAACTGAAAATGTTCGCTGGCTTGAAGAAGATGTTCTGGAGATCCACCCTGTCGACGCGGAAATGCGCGGCATAAGAAACGGTGACTGGGTGTCCATCAGAAGCCGCATCGGAGAAATTACCTTGCGTGCGGATGTCAGCGAACGTGTAGCCGTTGGTGTTGTTTACACGACATTCCATCACCCCATGACAGGGACCAATGTAGTCACGACGGAACTCAGCGACTGGGCGACGGACTGCCCGGAGTACAAGGTGACCGCAGTTGAGATCAGCCCCGCAAATCATCGTTCGGCGTGGCAGGAGAAGTTCATCGCTCGCAGAGATCAGCAGATAGATCTGCTACCAGTGGAATGAACATCGACAAAGGTTTCGTCGCTCGCGAATCCCAACCCAGACAGGAAACACTGGCGGTTACCCGTGTATCCTCGACGGGATCAGTACTCGATGGTGATGTCATCACCATTGAGGAGCCACTGGAAATCAGGTTGGCAGCCCCCGGGCTGGATGAATTTCCGCTCGCGATCACCATGCGCACACCAGGCAACGATAATGAACTGGCCCTGGGGTTTCTTTATACAGAAGGGATCATACGTTCCCGGGATGAGCTGGTAACTGTCGAACACTGCAGACCTCCGGCAGGTGACGAAGGCATCCATAACAGTATACGAGTCGTACTTGGAGTCGGTGACGCATTCGACCCCGCTCTGCTGGAGCGTCACTTTTACACGACATCGAGTTGCGGGGTCTGTGGCAAGACCAGCATCGAAGCCGTAATGAACAACAGCGATATCAAAGTACCTCAATCATTGATGTTGACAGCAGAGCAGGTGCAACAACTTCCCGTTCTATTGAGAGACCAGCAGTCGGAATTTTCGGCGACTGGTGGCATCCATGCCTCTGGACTTATCGGACCAACCGGAAACCTGCTGCGAGTCCGCGAGGACGTAGGACGACACAATGCCATGGATAAACTGATCGGCAGCCTCCTACTCGACAACGATCTACCACTTGGCGCAAACGGTGTGGTACTGAGCGGCAGGGCCAGCTTTGA
>DTZW01000144.1 GCA_012961165.1 Gammaproteobacteria bacterium
GTTTTTAATATTACATAAAGAGCTCGATGCCGATGACGGTGAATTGACTCGTACCGGAAAAGTACGCAGGAGAATTGTTCAGGAAAAATATCAAGGGTTGATCGATGCGCTGTATTCTAATCAGCAGCATGCTGATATTGTGTCTGAGGTGACTTTTGAGGACGGCACCAAGGGGTCAGTCAGCGCAGATCTGAAAATCTTCGATTTGTCACGGGTAGAACGACAGACTGAGCCGCTGGCTAAGGCGAGTTGAGTCTTTAGAGTTTATGTAATGAGCGAATCACAAGCCGATAATATTATCTTAGGTTTCGATAATGTCAGTATTTCGTTTGGCGCGGTTACGGCATTAACCCAAGTCAGTTTCGAGGTTCCTGAGCACGAGGTCGTTGCGATCATTGGACCAAATGGTGCTGGAAAAACGACAGCGCTCAATGTGATCAACGGCGTGTATCAGCCAACCCAAGGCACGATTACCTA
Source organism: Gammaproteobacteria bacterium (assembly GCA_012961165.1). Taxonomy (GTDB): domain Bacteria; phylum Pseudomonadota; class Gammaproteobacteria; order Pseudomonadales; family Azotimanducaceae; genus UBA9659. The sequence continues at coordinate 478 of DTZW01000144.1, forward strand.
CAAAGGCGAAGTGCGACAAGGCATGCGCCCCCATGAGGCCGCTGTACAGGGTATTGCCCGAACCTTTCAGAACGTCGCGTTGTTTAAAGGTATGAATACCGTAGATAACATTATGACGGGCCGAAACCTGAAGATGAAATCTAACCTTCTCATGCAGGGTTTGTATTGGGGGCCGGCGCAGCGCGAAGAAATTGCTCATCGCCAGGCAGTAGAGAAGATTATCGATTTTCTGGAGATTGAGTCTGTACGCAAGACCATCGTCGGGCGATTGCCTTTCGGCCTGCAAAAACGTGTTGAGCTTGGCCGCGCGCTTGCCGCCGAACCAGACATGCTGTTACTCGATGAGCCTATGGCAGGCATGAATCTTGAAGAAAAAGAAGACATGTGTCGTTTTATTCTTGATGTCAACGAAGAATTAGGCACTACCATCGTGCTCATCGAGCATGATATGAGCGTCGTGATGGATATTTCCGATCGGGTGATTGTTCTCGAGTACGGGCGCAAGATTTCTGAAGGAAAACCCGACGCAGTGCGTAACGATCAGAAGGTCATTGACGCATATCTGGGAGTGCCCCACTAGGGGCTGCTCGAGTTAACCTGATGTGCGAGTTGAGGGGTAAATAACATGCATGTGGAGTTGGCGTTTTTCATCGAAGTGCTGGTTGCTGGCTTGCTCTCAGGCGTGATGTACTCACTTGTCGCACTCGGTTTTGTTCTGATCTTTAAAGCCTCAGGGGTTTTTAATTTCGCCCAGGGTGCGATGGTATTGTTTGCTGCGCTCACTTTTGTCCGGATCCTGGAGATGGGCGTTAATTTCTGGCTTGCCGTCGCGATCGCATTGGCCGTGATGATAGTCCTGGCCATCATCATTGAGCGGGTTATGCTGCGGCCATTGGTGGCTCAGCCGGTGATTATTCTGTTTATGGCGACCATTGGGCTCAACTATTTTCTCGAAGGCTTAGCGCAGGGAATCTGGGATTCTCAGGTGCATGGCCTGGATATCGGTATACCAGACGTTCCCTGGATGTGGTTATTAGAGTCGACGAATATCTTGATTAGTTTGTTTGATGTCTGGTCGGCGGTTATCTGTGGAGTGCTGGTGCTTTTCCTTGCATTTTTCTTTCAAAAGGGACGAATCGGTCGAGCACTTCGTGCGGTGGCAGACGATAACCAGGCAGCAATGTCGGTTGGAATACCGCTGCAGTTGATCTGGGCGATCGTCTGGGCAACTGCAGGTATGGTAGCACTGGTGGCGGGCGCGATCTGGGGTCAACGATTAGGCGTGCAGTTCAGCATTTCCCTGGTTGCGCTTAAAGCGTTACCGGTATTGATACTTGGCGGCTTTAATTCAATTGCTGGCGCCATTATCGGTGGCTTGATCATTGGAGCCAGCGAGAAAGTGGCTGAAGTGTACCTGGGCCCAATTATCGGTGGTGGGATTGAATCGTGGGTTGCCTACTTCATTGCAATGCTGTTCCTTATTGCCAGGCCACAGGGCCTTTTCGGCGAAAAGATCATAGAGAGAGTCTAAAGACTATGCTTTATCGAGAAACTGGTCAGTTCAAGACTTCTTACAAGAAGGATATGGCGATTTTTCCAATTCGCCAGGATCGCTGGGCTGTGGTCGCGATGCTGATTTTTGTGGTGGTCGTCGTGCCACTGGTAGCGACAGAGCATGTGATAGCCGGCTACCTGATTCCGCTTCTAATCTGGTCTATCGCAGCTATTGGTCTGAATATTCTAACTGGCTACACCGGCCAACTCTCGCTGGGGCATGGGGCATTCATGGCAGTCGGCGCATATGCTGCCTATAACCTCGCCCACCGCATTCCTGAGCTACCGATCATAATGGTGTTTCTGCTGGCGGGTTTGATCGCTGCTGTTTTTGGTGTTCTTGTGGGTAGCCCCAGTTTGCGGATCAAAGGTTTTTATCTCGCGGTGGCAACGTTGGCGGCCCAGTTCTTTGTTGAGTGGGTTTTTGCGACTTTTCCGTGGTTTGTGGGAGGCGCGGCCAGCATGGTCATTGATACGCCCAAGATGGCCATCTTCGGTTACCGCATAACGAGCACTTTGGATAATTACTATCTGATCCTTGGGTTCGTGGTGGTCGGAACCCTTTTTGCGAAGAACCTGGTACGCAGTGAAATCGGACGCGCCTGGATGGCGATCCGTGACATGGATGTTGCTGCCGAGGTAATTGGTATTCAACCCCTCTATACCAAGTTATCCGCCTTTGCGGTCAGCTCTTTTTATGGCGGTGTTGCCGGTGCGCTGTATGCGTTTTGCTATGTTAAATCTGTGGATTTCACGGCCTTCGATTTGTTTGTATCGCTCAAGGTTCTTTTCATGATCATCATCGGCGGCATGGGAAGTATCCTTGGATGCTTCCTGGGGGCTACTTTTATCGTGGCCTTACCGATTATCCTCAATGAAATCGCACATCTGTTTGCTGGGCAGATACCGTCTGCAATGCTGAGCAATATTGAACATATGATTTTTGGTGGATTAATTATTTTCTTCTTGATCGTCGAACCCCATGGTCTTGCGAGATTGTGGATGACGGCGAAGGAGAAGCTTCGGCTTTGGCCGTTCCCGCATTAGGAGCGGCAATGCCGGTTTATGCGTAAAAACGTGTTTGGAAACGTGATAATGTTGTAATGGCTCTCGCAAAGTAGGTTTGCGAGGCTGTAAGAAACCTAAGGAGGCGAAATATGAAAGTTAGAAAATTAGTAATCTCATTCTTTTCCGGCCTAGCGCTGTCAGCGTTGTTTGCTGCGCCGGTTATGGCTGCTGAAGAATCGGATCCCAATAAAGAACAGTTCATACCGGTGCTGACTTACAAAACCGGACCCTTCGCAGCCGGCGGCAGTGGTTTTGCCGGCGGGTACGAGGATTATATGACTCTGTTAAATCAACGCGATGGCGGAATCAACGGTATCAAACTGGTCTGGGAAGAGTGCGATTTTGGCTACAACACCGAGCGTGGGGTGGAGTGTTACGAGCGTCTTAAAGGCAAGGGTCTCAAAGGCGCACCGGTCTTTCAGCCGCTGTCAACGGGCGTGACCTATGCACTGCTGGAACGAGCTGCTGCCGACAAGATCACTTTGCTCTTTCTGGGGTATGGCCGTACAGATGCCACCGATGGCCGAGTGTTCCCCTGGGGATTCCCGGCAATCACCAATTACTGGAACCAGAGTACGACAAAAGTAGGTTATATCGCGCAACAAGAAGGTGGCTTCGATAAGCTCAAGGGCATGAAGATCGTCAATCTGCATCTGAAGCACCCCTATGGAATTGAGACCATTCCGGTTTGGAATGCGATGGCTGAGAAATTTGGATTTGAGGTCACACACATTCCTGTGCCGTGGCCGGGTATCGACCAGAAGTCGTTGTGGTTACAGATCCGAAAGATCCAGCCAAACTACGTAATCAACCGCAATTGGGGAATATCATGCACAGTACCTTTGCGTGAAGCTGCCCGAATGGGTTTCCCGGCAGATCATATTATTGGGGTCTGGTGGTGCGGAGCTGAAGAAGATGCTATACCCGCGGGCGCCTCGGCCAAGGGGTATATCAGTGCAGCATTCCATGGAACCGGTACCGATTTTCCAGTTATCTCTGACATATTCGAGTACGTCTATGGTGTTATGAAAGGTAATATTGCATCGTCTCGTGTCGGTAGCGTGTATCACCTGCGTGGCGTCGCAGCTGGTATCGTTGTCACCGAAGTGATTCGCAACGCACAGGCAAAATTTGGTGTGGGACCAATCAGCGGCGAAGAATTCCGCTGGGCGATGGAGAACCTTGACCTCACGGCAGAAAGGATCGCTGAACTGGGTGCGACCAATGTGGTACCCCCGTTCAAGATCACTTGTGACGATCACGAGGGTGGCGGCTCCGCGCGGTTCCAGCAGTGGGACGGAAGGCAGTGGAACTTTGTTTCCGATTGGATTGAGCCACTCGACGATATAACTCGTCCAATGATCGAGGCCTCTGCCGCTGCGTATGCAAAAGAGAAGGGCATTACGCCCCGTTCTGGCATGTCAATGGGTTCGGACTGCGGTTAACTAGTTAACCAGGACAGGCCAGAATCTCATGGAAGCGACCTTGAACGAAAAAGCAGCAACGCTGCTGAGTGTGAACAACATTGAGGTTGTGTATGACCATGTCATTTTGGTTCTAAAAGGTGTATCTCTCGAGGTTCCCGAGGGGGGCATTGTTGCCCTCCTCGGGGCCAACGGAGCGGGTAAGACAACTACGCTCAAATCGATATCCAATCTGCTGATGGCGGAGCGTGGCGACATTACCAAGGGAACCATTGAGTTTCGTGGTGAATCTATTCAGGGTCTTTCAGCTAACCAGTTGGTAAAGCGTGGCGTGATTCAGGTTATGGAAGGTCGCCGCTGCTTCGAACATTTGACTGTGGAAGAAAACCTTCTGACTGGTGCGTTCACACGTACCGATGGTGCGTCTTCGATCCGAGCGGATCTGGAACTGGTTTATGGTTACTTCCCGCGCCTCAAGGATCGGCGTAACAGCACTTCCGGCTATACCTCTGGCGGGGAGCAACAGATGACAGCAGTGGGGCGGGCTTTGATGGCTCG
>DTZW01000145.1 GCA_012961165.1 Gammaproteobacteria bacterium
GGGAACAGACACAGACAAGGTGTTTCAGTTTGATCACCATCAGTTACCGGTCTATGGCGTTGGTAGCGAATTAGCGGCAAAGGAGTGGCAGTCGGTTTTTCGGCAGTTGGTCGCGCGTGGTTATGCCAATGCCGATGCAGACCGGTTTGGTGGGCTGGTGTTAACAGAAAAATGTCGACCATTGCTTAAAGGTGACGAATCTATCCAGCTTCGCAAAGACCAGGTCGTAAAAGCCGCGAAGAAACTGACCAAAACGCCATTGCCTGAAGATATCGACGTCGGCCTTTGGGAAGCGCTTCGCTCGCATCGTCGTCAGCTGGCAGAAGTGCAGGGTGTGCCGCCCTATGTGATATTCCATGACAGGACCTTGCAGGCAATGGCAGAGCTTATGCCCTCGACTCTTGATGAATTTAGCGAATTGCCGGGTGTTGGTGCACGGAAACTCGACAAATATGGCAGCGGCTTTCTGGAAGTGCTGATGCGGCAGGCTGAAGGCACTTAGGGAAAGCGCGCGCGCCCAACTTGCCGGCCGGCGATATATCGCTATACATCAAAGCCTGCTTGCGGGTACATTGAGCCCCCGATTGGGCAATTGAGAAAATCTTGGTAGGGGTTGTTACAGGGGAGTTGGGTGTTGGCGAGCGAAAACTCCCGACACGCGTAAAGGTTTTTTGGGGAATTGGCCAGATTGGCGAGGGTGTTAAAAACTCTGCGTTTAATTCATTCCTGCTGTTCTATTACAATCAGATCCTCGGTGTTTCGGCGACCTTAACCTCAATTGCGCTGGCCATCGCCATCCTGTTCGACGCGCTAAGTGATCCTGTTGCCGGGTCTGTTTCAGACCGGTTTCAATCACGGTGGGGCAGGCGTCATCCCTTCATGTTGGCATCGGCCGCGCCGCTTGGCATCACACTGTTTCTGCTTTTCTTCCCGCCCGGTGGCATGAGCGAGATGTTCTATTTCGGCTGGGTATTGATGTTTGCGGTCAGCGTGCGAACCTTTTTGACGCTCTATCAAATCCCCCACCTGGCGCTTGGCGCAGAACTGGCCACTGGCTACAGTGATCGCAATGCCCTGTTCAGCTACGGTTTACTGTTTGGTGCGGTGGCGGGTTACGGATTTTACTTCGCCATGTTGACGTTTGTTTTCCCTCCCCAGCCAGATTTGCCCAATGGTATGTATAACGCTTCGGGTTTTCCGAAGATGGCAGCAGCAGCCGGTATTATCGCATTTTCTGCGATTATGTTGTGTGTCTGGGGCACCAGGGGTGAGATACCAAGGCTTATCAAGGCAGTGCCATCGCCCCAATCTTTTGGTTTGACGCGAGTTATTTCAGAATTGAAGGTGGCTTTTTCCAGTCCTTCTTACCGTTCCATCTTCTTCGGGCTGTTGATGCTGACGACGGTCGTGTCAATTGAGGCCGCGTTTACGCCTTTTATGGGTATCCACTTCTGGGGTCTGGAGACAGACCAGCTGCGACTAATCCCAGTGGGTGTATTGATTGGTCTGCCGATTGGTTCTGTGCTCGCTGCATTTGCAGCACGAAAGTTCGATAAAAAGTGGTGCCTGATCAACGGGTGTGCCGGGACGATTATTAGTGTGAACGTCCTTATTGTCCTGAGGCTTTTCGGCATCCTGCCTGAAAACGGTCATTGGTCGATGGTGCCGATGTTAATTATTGCAGGGTTCTGTGCTGCGGTTGCAGCGCCGGTCATCTACATCACGATCAATTCCATGTTTGCTGACATCACCGATGAGCTGGAATTGGCGACCGGTGAGAGGCAGGAAGGTATCATCTATTCAGCGCGTGCGTTTGCCGGAAAAGCGGCGGTGGCCCTTGGTACAGTGATTGGCGGCCTTGCCCTTGATTTCATTGCTTTTCCCAAGAACGCTGTACCGGGGCAAGTGCCCCCGGATGTGATTTTCAATCTTGGGCTATTCCAGGGGCCGGCAACATCTGTCTTTAGCCTACTGGCGCTTTCGCTCTTTTTTAAATATGCCTTATCGAGAGAGAAGCACGTACAGATTGTTCAGGAACTGGAACGCCGCCGAGCTGATTAAGGCGATTCGCTAGAATGTTTCCCCAAACCATTTAATCACCTTAAAGAGCAGATGAAATACATAAGGTTGCTCAACCAGTTCAACCACTGTTCCATCCGGATCGTAAAAAGCGACGATGCTGCTTGATGAATCATCACCGGAACAGCATGGTGTGATGGGGGAAAGAAATTCAACGCCCTGCGCCTTAAGAGCCGCAACGTCGCCCTCGATGTCCGTGGTTGAATAGGCTGTCCTGTGGATGCCCAGGTGGTTCACGGGTGCCGGGTAGGCGCGCTCCGGGTCAAAAGGGGCTAGCCATTGCACGAGTTCCAGCACTGATCCATCAACATCGTGGCTGACGCGATTTCCCTTGATCGTGAATGGCTGTTCAAAACCCATGGCTTTGGCAACCTCTGCTGGCTCTGTCGATGGCAGTGTTTCTGTCACTTCATAGCCAAACATCTGGTACCAGGCGTTCGAACGTTCAAGGTCGCTGACGTTGATATTCACATGGCCAAGACTGGTGATATGGGTGGTGTCTGTTTCGATGTCCTCGCCGTCTACTTCGAGCAATTCATAGAAAGTGCCGTCCAGGTCTTTAAAGATCGCGAACAGTGTCCCGTCGGTTCTTTGAGTTGGCGCTGAAAGGAACTCAACGCCCAGTGACTTCATATATTGGTAGTCTGCAGTGATGTTGGTGGTGTGCATTGCGGCACGTGCCATGCCCAGATGGTTCACCTGGGCGTAAGGTGCTTCAACGTTCCTTGGAATGGTGAATTCAATCAAGTCTATGACGCCGCCCCAGAATCCGCCGGCGCCGATGAGTTCGCCGTGTAGCAGGTATCCTCCCGCGTGCTCCCCTTTTGAACCATCATAGTCCGTGGGTGTTTCCACGCCAATGGCACGTGCCATCGCCTGGGTGTTGGTGTCGGGGAAGCCTGAAACCGTCTCAAAGCCGAGCTTTCCATAGAACTCGCGAGCCTCAACAAAATTGCTGACGTTGGTGTTGAAGTGCACTCGCGCCAGAACATTAAGTTCTATATTGGCGCGTTGTTTGACTCGAATGTTGGTGGCTGTTGGTGGTGGAGAGGTAACGTCAACGCTGATGGTATTGTTTTCAAGAAGGTCGACGTTGAATTCAGCATGCCCGTCGATAAGTTTGTCGGTAATCGCGATGGTTTTGCCATTCACACTAACGGTGACGTTAGTGTTGGGCAGGGCAGAAATAATCAGCCGACCTTCACCAACGGTGCCGGTAAAAGAAGTTTCGGTGTTAGATTCTTTGCGCGAGTGGTCACCCAGGTAGCGGGTAAAGTCGATTTCTTTGGCGGCAACGGGTGAGCAGACCAATGCCGCGAGCAGGATCCACCTGCGCAGGCTAAGCATTTTTAGCGGCCTCATCGGCGACGTCACACCACTTTGATCGTTGCGTGACAAGTACCAGGCAAAGAACGGAAAGCACGCTGTGAATAATCATCCCAGCCTGTTGATCACCTGCTAGGTTAAGAGATATTGACAACCCGGTATGAAAAGTGAACAGAACACCCAGCGCGAAGGTAACCACCGGCAGGTTCGTTCGGTATGGCCAGGCCCATAAGGACATGCTGGCAATAGCGAGTACTGCAAACCCATAGTGCATGGACCACTGGTTGCCTGAGCCTGCGGCGGTGAAGCCTTCCGGGCCAGTGATCAGTGAAACGGAGGCGAACGCTTCAAATAAAAAAGATAGTATCAGGACAACATTGAACAGGATTTTCATAAGGTGTTTCCTTTAGTTTAGTTGATTGTTACAACAACACTGCTACAGAAATAATTATGTGGGCAACGTCGCTGTTTTCCAACAATAGAGATCAGGTCCAACGCCGATACCCAAAACAGGAATGGCATGATGCCAACAAACAGCAGTGGAAAAAACAGCCAGCTGATGAACGCCTGGCGGGAAGAGGGTGGCATGCAGGGGCAGGAGCTCAGCTGAAAGCCCGCTATACAGGGCGCCCGGTGTTTCCTGAGATACCTGTGGGCACAGCACTATGGTGAATTTCGGGGTGGAACTGAGCCGGCGATGGTGGTTATATGCGACCGTTGATAGACTATGTGCTGCACTGCAAAACAGCTTCAACGGAAGGAAGCCACCTGCATTAGGGCCGAATTGAACGTGGCGAAGATTTAGAAGGTATGATAGTGCAGGTCATTCAATGCGCGGGGAATCCTCGAGCCGAAAGACCCGCCACTGCCTTGTCGCGCTGTTGATGTTTCAGGGCTTAAGCTGGATTTTTAGATAGCGTTTTTCCTCCCACCATTGTGATTTGGCTCCGGCTAATCCCAGGCGCCAGTTTCCGTAATGAAAGTTAGTGATTTTTCCTTTGACCTACCCGAGCACCTGATCGCAAAACATCCGGCTGTGCAGCGTTCCGGCAGTCGATTGCTGCACCTGGATGCCGTGACCGGCAAAGTTGTGCATCTGCAATTTACCGACCTGCCTGGGCTACTGAATCCCGACGACCTAATGGTGTTCAACAACACCCGGGTGATTCCAGCGCGATTTTTTGGCGAGAAAGAAACAGGTGGCAAGGTAGAGTTATTGCTCGAGCGGATCGTTTCGAAGACGGAGGCAATGGCACAGATCAGGGTCAGTAAATCTCCCAAAGCGGGTTCAACAATTCATCTGGAGGGTGGCGCCAGCATCACGGTGATGGGGAAAGAAGGTTCTTTTTATCGGGTTCGCTTTCCGGCACCGGGGGTGAGCGAAATTGCGGCACAGTTTGGTCACATGCCACTGCCACCTTATATAGACCGTAGGGATGAAGCTTCCGATGAGAGTCGTTACCAGACCGTATACGCCCAACATGATGGTGCCGTGGCAGCCCCCACGGCAGGCCTGCACTTTGATGAAAAGGTATTGGCTGACATTGCGGCGAAGAAGATCCGGAAAACCGAGGTAACGCTTCACGTCGGTGCAGGAACATTCCAGCCGGTACGTACCGAGAATGTTGAAGAACACCGGATGCATCGTGAGTTTCTGGATGTGTCCAGACCAGTGTGTGTGGCGGTAGAGGAATGCAGGAAACGCCAGGGCAGGGTTGTGGCGGTTGGAACCACCAGTGTTCGCTCGCTGGAATCAGCATCCAGTGGCGGGTCGATTTTGCCATTTAAGGGCGATACGGAAATATTTATCTACCCGGGTTATGAGTTCCGTTCGGTAGACGCGATGGTGACTAACTTCCATCTATCAGGTTCAACTTTATTAATGTTGGTAAGTGCCTTTGCAGGAACTGACAACATCAAGAATGCTTACCAGTGTGCGATTGAAGAATCTTACCGATTTTTCAGTTATGGTGACGCAATGTTAATTACGCGCTAACGGATTCATTAAGTGACATTGGAATTTCAGGTATCCCGTACGGACGGTGAAGCCAGGAGAGGAACCCTGAGTTTCACCCGACAAGATGGAACTACACAGCAGGTCCAGACTCCCATCTTCATGCCCTGTGGTACCTACGGATCTGTAAAAGGCCTGTCACCGGTAGTTCTTGAAGAGGCAGGCGTTCAAATGCTGCTGGGCAATACTTTCCATCTGATGCTCAGGCCTGGCATGCAGGTGATGGAGTCTCACGGTGGGCTGCACGGCTTTATGGGATGGGATAAGCCGATTTTGACTGATTCAGGCGGGTTTCAGGTGTTTAGTCTGGGAGACCTGCGGAAGATATCAGAGCAAGGGGTCAAATTTCGTTCACCGGTCAATGGCGATGAGATCTTCCTGTCACCGGAAATATCCATGGGAATACAACGCTCGCTCAATTCAGACGTGGTGATGTGTTTCGATGAATGCACGCCCTTTGCCGCAACTAAAGATGAAGTCGCTGAGTCCATGAGCCTGTCGATGCGCTGGGCTGCCAGAAGCAAGCAGGGGTTTGGTGATAACCCCAATAGCCTGTTTGGCATTATCCAGGGGGGAGTTTATGAAGACCTCAGGGATGAATCGCTTGGTAAGCTCAGTGATATTGGGTTTGATGGCTACGCCATCGGCGGTTTATCCGTCGGTGAACCCAAAGAGGACATGATGCGAGTCATCAGACACATAGCGCCCAGAATGCCGGTAGATAAGCCGCGTTACCTCATGGGCGTAGGCACGCCACAGGATCTCGTGGAAAGTGTGTACCGGGGGGTGGATATGTTGGACTGCGTGATGCCTACCCGAAATGCCAGGAACGGGCACCTTTTCACCTCACAAGGGGTGGTGCGAATCAGGAATTCTCGCCATAAGGCCGATACAGGCCCGGTTGACCCAGGCTGTGATTGCTACACCTGTCGGAATTTTTCCCGGGCTTATCTGCATCATCTGGACAAGTGTGGTGAGATCCTTGGCGCCGAATTGAACTCTATCCATAACGTTCATTACTACCTTCACGTGATGAACGGGCTGCAGAAAGCGATTGAAAAAGTGGCTCTCGATGATCATATAGGCGAGATATATGAACAATGGGGGCTGCCTCGAGCGTTAACTGGCGACATATCATGCGACTAATATTTGCTGATTGGGTAGTTAATCAGCGACAATAGCGCGCTTCACCATTGCCACTCAAATTTGACCCCGTTAGGAGGGGCTCTTTTTATGATCGATTTTCTTATTCCGAACGCTATGGCTGCGGATGGCGGGGCCTCTGGCCCGATTCCTGGTCTGGACATTTTCATTATCGTTGCTTTTGCGCTGGTGTTTTACCTCATCGTCTGGCGTCCTCAGAGTAAACGGGCCAAAGAACACCGAGAACTCGTCGCTGATCTTGCCAAAGGGGATGAGATTATTACCAATGGTGGCCTTGTCGGTCGAATTACCAAGGTCGAAGAACAGTTCATCATTTTTGAAGCAGCGGACAAGGTTGAGTTGCGGCTCCAGAAAAGTGCCGTGACGCAGGCCCTGCCAAAAGGCACGATCAAGAATATCTAACGGTTTTCGTTCACACATTACTAATGGCGCAGTATTTTGATTAATCGATACCCCCTGTGGAAGAACCTTCTGGTGCTTGTTGTTGTGAGCCTCGGTGTGGTTTATGCCCTGCCAAATATATATCCACCCGATTTTGCTGTTCAGATCTCAACCGAAAGCGCAGACGGTACCTTTACGGAACACGCGCTCAATACGGCGACCGCGCGCCTTGAAGAAGACTCAGTTGAGTATTTCAGAGCCGAGATGCAGGAAAACGGTGGGCTAATCCGTTTCCGTAACGACGACTCACAGCTTCGGGCCCGCGATCTTATCCAGTTGGCATTGCATGACCTGCCCGACGAATATGTGGTGGCACTGAACTCTGCGCCCACAACACCCCAGTGGCTTGTCGATATTGGTGGTGAGCCGATGAAGTATGGGCTGGACCTGCGAGGCGGCGTTCACTTCCTGATGGAGGTCGATACGATATCTGCCGTTGGTGAGCGTATAGAAGGGCTTGAGCAGGAGATCAAACGGACATTTCGTGAAAAAGATGATCGTATTCGCTACACCGGTTTTACTTCACCGGTCACCGGTGCGCTGCAAATCGCTTTCTCTGATGAAGAAACGCGTGATCGCGGCGAACGCAAACTTAAAGATCGATATCCCCAGTACCTGATAGTAGCAAGCCCGGCAGCGCCTGAACTGACACTGACTGTGGACGATGCCTCTATCCGCGAGATGGAAGACTTTGCCGTTCAGCAGAATCTGCAGGCGATACGTAACAGAGTAAATGAGTTGGGTGTTGCAGAGCCGCTTGTCCAGCGAATGGGTCGCGACCGGATTGTGGTGGATCTACCCGGTGTCCAGGACACCGCGCGGGCAAAGAACATATTGGGCAAAGTTGCCACTCTGGAATTCAGGATGGAAGCGCTGCCAGATGCATCTCGCTCTTCCACTCAGAAATTTGATTACGAAGGTTATTCTGCGGCTATTGAGAAGGATATCATTCTGCGGGGTGACAGGGTGCTTGACGCGAACGTTGGGTTTGATCCGGATTCCGGATTGCCCCAGGTCAATATTCGGCTTGACGGAGATGGCGGAGAGTTGATGCACCGGTCTACCCGTCATAATGTTGGCCGCCGCATGGCCGTGATTTTTATTGAAACCAAGACCCGTGACCGTAAGGTCATCGAAGATGGCATTGAAGTGCTGAAACCGGAGCCCTATGTCGTACGCAGGGTCGTCAGCCTTGCAACGGTCCAGTCCGCGCTCGGTGTTAACTTCAGGATAACGGGGCTGCAGGCCGGAGAAGCCCGCGAGCTGTCGCTCCTGTTACGTGCGGGTGCGCTGGCAGCCGACATGTTTATTGCAGAAGAGCGCACGGTGGGTGCAAGCCTTGGTGCAGAGAATATTAAACTTGGCGCTTTTTCAGTCTCGGTTGGCCTTGGTCTGGTGATGCTATTCATGCTTGTGTACTACAAAACTTTCGGGCTGGCGGCGAATCTTGCACTGACTGCCAACCTGGTACTGCTGGTAGCAGTGATGTCCAGTTTGTCCGCAACGCTAACGCTGCCGGGTATTGCCGGGATTGTTCTGACTGTCGGTATGGCGGTCGACGCAAACGTATTGATCTTTTCCAGGATCAAGGAAGAGCTTAAGAAAGGGATGCCGCCGCAACAGGCGATCAACGCCGGGTTTGAACGGGCTTTTGTCACAATTCTTGATGCCAACCTGACGACGCTCATCGTTGCCGTAATTCTTTACAGTATTGGCACCGGATCCGTAAAAGGTTTCGCGGTCACGCTGTCCATCGGTATTTTGACGTCAATGTTTACAGCCATCGTGGGTACGCGGGCCATTGTTAACCTGATGTATGGCGGTCGCAAGGTAGAGAGGTTGACAATCTGATGGATATTGAATTTGATTTCATGGGTTACCGCAAGATTGCGGCACGTATTTCTATTGGGCTTGTGTTGCTGTCGATCGTTTCACTTGCCGTTAACCAGGTTGAGTGGGGCCTTGACTTTACCGGCGGCTCGCTGATTGAGGTGGCATATGAAAACCCTGTGGATCCTGAAACGATCCGTGGTCATTTAACCGAAGCGGGATACACAGGGCATGTGGTTCAGTATTTCGGCTCAGACCGCGACATTCTTGTCAGGATTCCACCACAGAAAAACATTGATTCGAAGGAAAATGCTCGTCTTGGCGACAGGGTCCTCGAATCGCTTAAGGAATCCAGCGGCCAGAATATTGAGCTGCGCCGTTCAGAGTTTGTTGGTCCGGCGGTCGGTGAGGAACTCACCAACCAGGGCGGCATTGGTTTGATGACGGCCCTTGGTGTCGTTCTGCTTTATGTGGCTTTTCGATTCCAGTTGAAGTTTGCAATCGGCGCAGTCGTCGCTCTTTTCCACGACGTGATGATTACACTAGGGATTTTCTCGGTTGCTCGCTGGGACTTCGATTTAACCGTTCTGGCAGCATTGCTGGCCGTTATTGGTTACTCGCTGAATGACACTATTGTTGTCTCTGACCGGATACGGGAAAACTTTCGGATGATGCGGCGGGCTAAACCGGTGGAAGTGATCAATACGTCACTAAACCAGACGCTCGGTCGCACATTGGTGACATCTTTTACAACGCTGATAGTACTGCTTACGCTTCTGATGTTGGGCGGTGAGCTTATCAGCGGTTTCGCGATTGGGTTGATTATCGGTGTGTTAGTGGGTACTTACTCATCGATCTACGTTGCGAGTAACATGTTGATTGTGTTGGGTATTTCCCAGGAAGATCTTGCGATACCTGAGAAAGAGGGTGCCGACGACCCGGACCTGATGGCCGGGCGGTAGCCGCCACCGCGTCTGCCACCGCGTCTGCCACCGCGTCTGCCACCGCGTCTAAAGATGTTTTCGAACGACTGAACTGATCGTCTTAAAACACCTTGGCGATCCGGCGACGATGTTGCCGTTTTTCATAAAGTTGGCGCCACCTTCGAAATCTCCAACCAGCCCGCCGGCTTCGGTAACCAGCAACACTCCGGCGGCCATATCCCAGCGTCCCAGCCCCCTCAAATAGAGACCATCCAGACGCCCCGTGGCAATGTAAGCCAGATCGAGTGCGGCACTTCCGGATTGCCGCGTAAAACTTTTGGACTCGAGCAGGTGTCGTTGGACCTCGGTTTCGCCTTCCAGGTGCAGGTGCCGGTCGCGACCGCCGGTTGCGATCAAGGCGCCGTCAAGGTTTTCGAGCGAGCTGACACGGATACGTTTCCCGTTGAGGGTAGCGCCCTGGCCTCGGCTGGCGACGAATTCTTCCTGGCGAATAGGGTCTACCACGACTCCATGTTCGATCTTGCCCTTGTGCAAGCAAGCAATAGAGACACAAAAATGGGGTAATTGCCTGGTAAAATTCATCGTACCGTCGAGGGGGTCGATGACCCATTCATACTCGAGATCCTCTTCGGTTGAGGAGCCAGACTCTTCCCCTGTGAATTTGTGGTCTGGGTATTTCTCCCGCAGGGTCTCGATGGCGATATATTCTGCTTCCCTGTCGATGTTGGTCACAAAGTCGTTGTGGCCTTTTGTTGAGATATCAATCAGGTCCGGACGGTCAAAACCGCGCACGATCTGTTGCGCGGCAAGTCGGGCTGCGCGAAGTGCAATGTTGGCCATTGGTTGCATGATGGGTCCGGGCGAGTAAAAGCGGTCGCGCATTTTAACAGAAACCCTGTAATATTCACGGTCTTGTTGATACCCCCTTTTTTTGTTTTTGTAAGTAAAGCCTCTATGACTTCAGCGAATCTGTTCCCCGGTGTGAAAGTAATTCTGGTTGAAACGAGCCATCCGGGAAATATTGGCGCGGCCGCTCGTGCGATGAAGAACATGGGGCTCACCGAACTTGTCCTGGTGAATCCGCTGGACTTTCCAAACATGAAAGCCGTGTTTCGTTCTGCCAGTGCCGTAGATGTTGTTCGTGGCGCCCGGGTGGTGGCAACAGTTGAGGAAGCCATAGCTGACTGCCAGCTTGTTATTGGTACGTCTGCGAGGGAGCGTCGGATACCCTGGCCACTGCTTTCCCCAAGAGAATGCGGTGAGAAAGTTGTCACCGCATTTGAGGGTCAGCAAAAGGTAGGGCTGTTATTTGGGCGCGAGTCTCGTGGCCTGAAAAACGAAGAACTGCAGCAATGCCAGTTCCATGTGAACATTCCCACGGGTGAAGCCTATAGCTCGCTCAATCTTGCGATGGCGGTGCAGGTTATCTGTTATGAGGTGTTGCAGGCGAAGCATGCTGGAAACAAGGATTCCGGGCGCAGCAAACAGGAATGGGATTTACCTTTTGCGGATTCTGCTGCGGTAGAGTATTTCTATGACCACCTTGAAGCCACATTAATTCAGGTTGGTTTTCACGACCCGGAGAATCCCCGTCAGCTGATGACTCGCCTTAGGCGTCTTTTTAACAGGGTCCGGATTGATCGGATGGAAGTTAACATCCTTCGAGGATTTCTTACTGCAATCAATAAGTTAGGGAAACCCGGCGAGCCCCAGGAGGCCCAGGAACCCCAGGAACCCCAGGAACCCCAGGAACCCCAGGAACCCCAGGAAAAGGGTTAGAGTCACCCGATCTAAGCAATTTCAATATCAGTCTAAGCAACCATTGGCATTCCTCCAGTACCCGACTAGAATGGTCGGCTATATAGTTGACTGAAATAGTCAGGTATTGCATACTGCGCGGCCTTTACGGACAGTGATTGAAGCCCCGGGAAATTTGGATATAGCGCTCGCAGCATTTGTTGGAATGGGGTTGCGGGGATTGCGGCGACATTACGGCGACACAGAGGGAAATTAGATGAGACTCACAGCAAAAGGCAGGTATGCAGTCACCGCGATGCTTGATCTGGCTGTACACCAGAAGGTCGGGCCGATCAGCCTTGCAGATATTTCACGTCGGCAGGGGATCAGTCTGTCCTATCTGGAACAATTGTTCGCCAAGCTCCGAAAGCACAATCTGGTTAACAGTGTCAGGGGTCCGGGTGGTGGTTATCAACTGGAACGTGATCCTGGCCGGATTTTCGTGGCAGAAATTGTCGATTCAGTTGATGAAAACGTAGATGCAACTAAATGTTCCGGGCGGGCAGATTGCCAGCACGGCGAGATGTGTCTCTCTCATCAGCTTTGGTCTGACCTGAGCAGCGAGATCCATCATTTTCTGTCAGGTATCGATCTGGCTAGTATTATCGCGAAAAGAAATGTTAAGCAGATTGCCGCAAGGCAGGACGCTATCGAAGACGAGTTTGTACGTTTGCCTGTAGTTGCGGATTTGTAATTGGGCATATTTGAAATTGAGTTACGGGAACGAGATGAAATCACCTATTTATTTTGATTACGCAGCAACAACGCCGGTAGACCCGCGAGTTGCACAAAAAATGAGTGAATGCCTTCTTGCAGAAGGTAAGTTTGGTAATCCTGCGAGCCGGTCGCATAAGTTCGGGTGGGAAGCAGAAGAGGCGGTAGAGGTTGCACGGCGGCATATGGCTGATCTTTTAAACTGTGATCCGCGCGAGATCGTATGGACATCGGGAGCAACCGAATCGGATAATCTTGCGATCAAGGGGGTTGCGCAGTTCTACAAGAGCAAAGGCAAGCATATTGTTACTTCCAAGATTGAACACAAGGCAGTGCTGGATACCTGCCGTCATCTGGAACGGGAAGGCTTCGAGGTCACTTACCTGAATCCCGATACCAATGGGATTATTTCTCCAGAGAGTGTTGCCGCAGCGATCCGTGAAGACACAACGATTGTTAGCATCATGCACGTAAACAATGAGATTGGTGTGGTTAACGACATTGCAGCGATTGGTGAAGTCACCCGTGCCGCGAAGGTTTTCTTTCATGTGGACGCTGCACAAAGTGCCGGCAAGATGGATATTGACCTGGGTGAACTCAAGGTTGACCTCATGTCATTTTCTGCGCACAAGATTTATGGCCCCAAAGGGGTTGGCGCGCTGTTTGTTCGCAGGAAGCCACGCGTTCCCAGATGCACGGTGGTGGTCACGAAAGAGGGATGCGTTCAGGTACCCTCGCGACCCATCAGTTGGTTGGTATGGGTGAAGCATTCCGGATCGCAAAAGAAGAGATGCATGAGGAAGGAGAGCGAATACTGGCTTTGCGGGAGCGTCTGTGGGACGGCTTCAATGGAATGGAAGAAGTGTATGTCTCCGGGCATATAGATCATCATGTTCCTGGCATCATCAACATCAGCTTCAATTTCGTGGAAGGTGAATCACTGATCATGTCTCTACCAGACATCGCGTTATCTTCCGGGTCCGCATGTACATCTGCGAGTCTGGAGCCTTCCTATGTGCTCCGGGCGCTTGGTCTGAACGATGAACTTGCACACAGTTCGCTGCGGTTTTCTATCGGCCGTTTCACGACTGAGGAAGACGTTGATCAGGCGATCAGCAGTGTCAGGGCAGCCGTAGAAAAACTGAGAGAATTGTCACCGCTTTGGGATATGTACAAGGACGGTGTGGATATGGACAAAATCGAGTGGGCTGCACACTAATTAATATTTTTGAATGGAATCCGTCTGGATTCTATTCATCTTAGGAGAGAAAGCAAAATGGCGTACAGCGACAAAGTACTGGACCACTACGAGAATCCGCGTAACGTCGGGAAAATGGACGCCGAAAGTGGAGAGGTAGGTACAGGTATGGTCGGTGCCCCAGCCTGTGGTGACGTGATGCGTTTGCAGATCAAGGTTGACGAAGACGGCGTGATCCAGGATGCTAAATTCAAGACGTATGGCTGTGGTAGCGCTATTGCGTCCAGTTCGCTGCTGACCGAATGGGTTAAGGGGCGAACGCTGGGCGAGGCAGAAGGCATCAAGAATACAGAGATTGCTGAAGAGTTGGCGCTGCCCCCTGTGAAAATACATTGTTCGGTGCTGGCAGAAGATGCCATAAAGGCGGCTATTCAGGACTATCGATCAAAACATGTCGGTGACGAAGAGTCATCGGCGGCAGCGGCAGGATAAGAATATGGGTGTCAGCCTGACAGAAAAGGCGGCGGAACACGTCGCTGGCTATCTGGCCTCAAGAGGCAAGGGTGTTGGGATTCGCGTTTCTGTGAAGACCACCGGATGTTCGGGCTTGATGTATGTCATGGAGCCGGTCGATGAAATTTTGCCGGAAGATCTCAGATTCTCTTCGCAGGGCGTTGACGTGTTTGTGGACCCAAAGTCACTGGTGTACGTCGATGGCACGCAAATGGACTATGTGAAGCAGGGCCTCAATGAAGGGTTTGAATTTAAGAATCCAAACGTCCAGAGCGAATGCGGCTGTGGTGAGAGTTTCACCGTCTAACTTGAAGGGCCTGGTGTGAAGCCAGGCGTCCTTACTATTCGTGGATTTCAACAAAAACTATTTCGAGATATTCGGCCTGCCGGTTGATTACGACCTGGATCAGGACCTTCTTGGCGACCGTTTTCTGGACTTGCAGAAACAAGTTCACCCGGATCGTTTTGCCGCGGGAACGGATCAGGATAAGCGGTTGGCCATGCAGTGGGCGACCCTGGTAAATACGGCGAATGACACGCTCCGGACATCCTTGCCACGCGCGATTTATATATTGGGGCTACGGGGAGTAGAACTGGAACATAACCCGACTTTGCCAGCAGCGTTCCTGATGGATCAGATTGATCTCAGGGAGCAACTCGAATCTATTGAAGAAGGTGAGGGTAATCTCGAAGAACTTGATTCGTTTCGTAAAAAAATGCAGCGGGCGATCGACGAGGTGCAGGCAGAATTTAAAGAAGCATTGGATGAGGACACTGATAAGGCAGAGCGGTTGGTGTATGAACTCCAGTTCCTGTCCAAGTTGATGGTTTCAGCGAACCGTCTTGAAGAAAAGTTGTTGGATTATTAGAGCGTCACTGAAGAAAAGTTGTTGGATTAATAGAGCGTCACTGAAGAAAAGTAATTGGATTATTAGAGCGTCACTGAAGAAAAGTAATTGAGATATAGATGGCACTATTACAAATCACAGAACCCGGCCAGGCGGTCGACCCCCACCAGCGTAAACGAGCTGCGGGAATAGACCTGGGTACGACTAACTCGCTAATTGCGAGTGTTCGTGCGGGTGTTGCTGAAACACTTGCCGATGAGCAGGGCAGCCATATGTTGCCTTCAGTCGTGCGCTATACGTCCAGCGGGATAATCGTTGGTGATGAAGCATTGACTGAAGCTGTGAATGATTCCATGAACACCATCGTGTCCGTAAAAAGACTGATGGGCCGCGGCATTAAAGATGTGGCGACACTCGGTGACCAGCTTCCTTACCGGTTTTCTGCTTCTGAAGGTGCAATGCCGCGAATAGAAACCGTCAGCGGAAATGTGACTCCGGTTGAGGTCTCTGCAGAAATCCTTCGTACCCTGGTAGGTCGAGCGAGCGCTACACTGGCGGGCGACCTGGATGGCGTTGTTATTACGGTGCCAGCCTATTTTGATGATGCCCAAAGGCAGGCGACGAAAGATGCGGCGCAGCTCGCCGGTGTCAACGTATTGAGATTACTGAATGAACCCACTGCTGCTGCGATAGCCTATGGCCTCGATTCCGGTAGTGAAGGCGTGATTGCTATCTACGACCTGGGCGGAGGTACTTTTGATATCTCGTTGCTCAGGCTCCGTAAGGGGGTCTTCGAAGTGCTGGCAACTGGCGGGGATTCGGCGCTCGGCGGTGATGATTTCGACAGGGCGATAGCCGCCTGGATAGTTGGGCAGTCCGGATATGCGAAACCGCTGGCAAGCGAACAGTTACGTGGATTGTTGATGGCGTCCAGATCAATCAAGGAAAGCCTCACTGATAACGCCAGGGTCGACATAGATTTTGATCGTGATGGTGTGCAGTTCAAGGGAACACTGGATCGAGCCACTTTCGATGATCTAGTGGCGCCGCTGGTTGATGCGTCTATTAAAGCGTGCCTGCGTGCGGTAAGGGATGCTGGGATTGAGCTCGGTGAGATTCATAATGTTGTGCTGGTGGGTGGCTCTACACGGGTCCCTCAGGTCATCGATAAGGTCGCGGAGTATTTCGGTAAAACGCCGCTCAATAACATGGATCCTGACAAAGTGGTTGCCGTCGGTGCAGCCGTCCAGGCGAATGTGCTGGTTGGCAATAAGCACGATGGCGAGATGCTGCTGCTGGATGTATTGCCACTTTCTCTGGGTCTGGAGACGGTAGGAGGTCTGGCAGAAAAGGTGATTTCGCGAAATACAGCGATACCTGCTGTGCGGGCTCAGGAATTCACGACCTACAAAGATGGCCAGACTGCGATGCTCATCCATGTCCTGCAAGGTGAGCGCGAGTTGGTAACGGATTGTCGATCGTTGGCGCGATTTGAGCTAACTGGCATTCCTCCGATGGTGGCCGGTGCGGCGAAAATCGAAGTGATGTTTAACGTTGATGCCGATGGCCTGCTTTCTGTTTCTGCCCGCGAAACCAGTACAGGCACTCAAGCCGGTGTAGAGGTTAAGCCCTCTTATGGTCTGACTGATGAAGAAATCACGTCGATGTTACAGGCATCCTTTGAGCATGCTACGCAAGATGCGAACCAGAGGTCGTTGATGGAGGCGAGAGTTGAGTCTGGCCGGGCGATTGAAGCGCTCGGCAACGCGCTGGCAGAAGATGGTGCGGCGCTGTTAATGGAAAGCGATATCCAGGCATTGCAACAGGCGATCGAGGAGCTTGGCCGTGTCTCGGAAGGTGAAGATCACCTGGCGATCAGTGAAGGAACAGAATTATTGGGTCGAGCAAGCGAGGAGTTCGCATCCTTGAGAATGGATGCGGCGGTCCGCAAGGCGCTTGCCGGCAAGAATATTGCAGAAGTCGATATTGCAGAAGTCGATAAAGAGATTTAACCAGGAAGTTACTATGCCCCAACTAATATTCCTACCACATGAAGGACGTTGCCCCGAAGGAGCAGTGATAGAAGCCAGCAAAGGTGACAACCTGATAGAAGTGGCGATGGAAAACGGTATTGATATCGAGCATGCCTGCGAGATGGCATGCGCCTGCACTACCTGTCATGTGGTTGTCCGTGAAGGCTTCGATTCCCTGGAAGAATCCGACGAGCTGGAAGACGACCTGCTGGATAAAGCCTGGGGTTTGGAACCTGATTCGAGATTGTCATGTCAGGTGCTGGTTGGTGATGAAGATCTGGTGATTGAGATACCTAAGTACACCATCAACCAGGTGTCGGAAAACCACTAAAGAGGAGACCTCGATGAAATGGACTGATGTCAATGACATAGCTATTGAATTGGTTGATGCGCACCCGGAGGTGGATCCGCTCGGTGTCCGGTTTACGGATCTGCGGGAATGGGTGATGGGGTTGTCTGGGTTTGACGATGACCCTGAACATTGCGGTGAAAAGATTCTTGAGGCCATACAAATGGCCTGGCTCGATGAAATGGATTAAGAGTAATGGATTAACGGTAAAGCGAGGCAAGGTCCGGCGACCGAGGGCTGTCAGTAAAAGCTACGTTTTACCTGTCACAGGCGTATAATGCGCCGAAAAATTTAACCTAACTTTATGGAGTAGTAACATGGCGATGGAGAGAACATTCTCAATCATCAAACCCGATGCGGTTGCAAAGGATGTCATTGGGGAGATTGTTTCCCGTTTTGAAAAAGCAGGGCTGCGTATTGTCGCGTCACGCATGGAGCGCCTGACGGTTGATAAAGCGAAGGGTTTTTATGCAGAACATGATGGCAAGGGATTCTTTCAGGATCTGGTCAATTACATGAGTTCCGGGCCGGTGATTGTGCAGGTACTGGAAGGGGAAGGTGCAATAGCGCTGAACCGTCAGCTGATGGGTGCGACTAACCCGGCAGATGCTGATGCAGGAACCATTCGGGCAGATTTTGCTGAATCGATTGAGGCGAACGCGGTCCATGGGTCGGATTCGCCAGAGTCAGCTGCGCGTGAAATCAGCTATTTCTTTGAACCAGACCAGCTTTGTAATCGATAACCAGAGTTGAAATAAACGATGAGTGAACAGCCCCGCCAAGATGCTAATTACCTGGCTTACACCCAGGAAGACTGGCGTGCGCTGCTCCTGGACCTTGGCGAGAAGCCGTTTCACGTCGGCCAGATCATGAAATGGATCCATCATCGGTTCGTCAGTGATTTTGCCGAGATGACTGATATCAGCAAGTCATTACGAGAGTATCTGGCTCTAAATGGCAATGTGGCTGAGCCAGAGGTCCACGAAGAATTTGTTTCTAACGACGGCACACGCAAGTGGTTAATCAAATCTGCTTCCGGAAGCCTGTTTGAGACGGTCTTCATACCGGAGGATGCGCGAGGTACTTTGTGCGTTTCCTCACAGGTTGGTTGCGCCCTGGATTGCAGTTTTTGTTCCACAGGAAAACAGGGTTTCAACAGTAATCTGACGACAGCGGAAATCATTGGTCAGCTTCGGATCGCGTTGCGAAGGCTTGCGGAAGTCTACCCAGACCGAAGCCGAACCGTGACCAATGTAGTGATGATGGGGATGGGCGAACCACTGCTGAATTTTGACAGTGTCCTGCCTGCGGTTGAGCTTATGATGGACGATCTTGGTTACGGTATTTCGAAACGCAAGGTGACAGTGTCTACGGCGGGTGTGGTCCCGGGGATCGAGCGAATGATCGAGACTACCGATGCATCACTGGCAATCTCCCTGCATGCGCCTAATGACGAACTCAGGGATCAGCTTGTACCGATTAACCGGAAGTATCCGATCGCAACATTGCTTGAAGTCTGCACCCGTTATGCGAAGAACCTGGGTAATAAAAGAACGATCACCGTAGAGTACACGGTGATCGATGGTATTAACGACCAACCCGGGCATGCCAGGCAACTCTCTCACCTGCTGATGGGGTTTCCGTGTAAGATCAATTTGATTCCATTCAATCCATTTGCTGGTACAGGGTACAAGCGACCTTCCATGATGGCAGTCAGAAAATTCCAGAAAAGATTGGTTACCGACGGTTATTCAGTAACAGTCCGGACAACCCGTGGTGATGATATTAACGCGGCCTGCGGCCAGCTCGTGGGTCAGGTTGCTGACAAGACCCGGCGGCAGGAAAAATACAAAAGAATAGCAGCGGGTGAAATAGCATGATACGAATTGTGCTGCTGTTGTTGTTGCCGCTGTTGGTGTCGTCTTGCCAGTCTATGGGGACACCTAATGGTGAAACTAAAGATAATGGAACTGTAGAGCTGGTGCAAAGACACCTGGACCTGGCGATAGGTTACCTCCGAAATCGCGACTATCAGCGGTCGAAGGAAAAGCTGGCCAAGGCACTGGACATAGAGCCCAAGAATGCGGATGTACATGCGACATATGGACTGGTGTTCCAGTTGGAGGGTGAAACCGATCTCGCCGAGGAGTATTTCAAGCGGGCGGTCAAGTATAATCCCCGATCTGCACAGATACGAAACAGCTATGGTGCATTTCTGTTCTCCGAGAAACGTTTTCATGAGGCGGTAGACCAACTGTCAAAAGCCAGTGAGGACCGATTTTATCCAAATCGTCCCATGGTCTTTGAAAATCTTGGGGTAGCCTACAACCGTATCGGTGACCCTGAAGAGGCTGAATCTGCGTTTATTCGAGCAACCCAGTTAAACCCCCAGCAGCGGCGCGCGTTGATTGAACTGGGAGAGATCCGGTTTGACCAGCGAAATTATATCGAATCCAGGGATTACTACAGACGTTATTCCCAGGTGGGACCTTCGACGGCGAAGTCCCTGTGGCTTTGTGTCAGGCTCGGCAGAATCTTCCAGGATAACAACGAGGAAGCGAGCTGTAGTGAGGCCCTTGAAGGGATATTTCCGGGCAGTGATGAGTATCAGCAATACAAAGAGTCAACATAGATGTCGGTTGATGAACCCCTGGAGCTGGAATCGCCTGCAGCAGTAAAACGACCCTCAGAGTTACTGGCCGAAGCGCGACAGCGATTGGGGCTTTCGCAAAAAGAAGTTGCCGACAAACTGTATCTCACAACATCCTTCATTAAATACATCGATGCTGGTGAGTTCAGCAGCTTACCGAAACCGGCTTTTATCAAGGGTTATCTGAGAACCTACGCGCGCGTGGTTGATTTGTCCGGCGACGAAATCGTTGCCCTGTACGATGCAGAACTGCAGATTACAGAACCAAACCCGGAAATCAGGGGGGTTACAGAGGAAGATGTAGGCACTGCCAGCATCACAGGCCCGGTTTTGCAAACTGGTTTGATCGGCCTTGGTGGACTCGCGCTGGTCGTCGCTGTTATTTGGTGGATAGTTTCCGATCCGCAAGAAGAAACGCCGCTGAGCGTCGCTCAACCAGGTGTCTCGCAACCTGCAACGCAGGATTCGTCGGAAGCCGTCTTTGATTTCGTGCAACCACCTCAGGAAGGCGCAGCGTTGCAATCGGAACAGGTATCTCAAGCGCAGGCAGTACCAGACCAGACAGGGTTAGAGTCGCAGGTTGCAATGACAGAGACATTGCGGGCGATTGATACGGTGGAGCACGCGCTGGCTGAAACAGTAGCTGAAAGCCGGGAAGTGTCAGCAATACCGGTGACTGAAGAATCAATCCAGGAAGTCGCGACCGAACAGTCTATCTCAGGACCATCCATCTTAGAACCATCCATCTCAGCACCATCCACCTCAGGGCTATCCACCTCAGAACAGGACAGTCCCGACGTCGTTGCGGTTGCGGATTCGGTAAAGTTTGAGCGTACGACAGATGGAGCGCGAAGCTTCGTCACCGTGGATGCCAGCGGATTTGACCAGCTGGAGCTGTCATTTAGGGATGAATGCTGGGTCGAAATTGCAGACAACCGGTTCGGTTTGATCTATAACGATCTGAACCAGGTCAATGATGTCCTGACTATCTACGGCACAGCGCCTTTCAAGGTGCTATTGGGGAAGGCAACAGGCGTCGAGATGATTTACAATGGCCGCCCATTTGAACTTGAGCCCTTTATTAGCAGGGATCGAACCGCAAAACTGACCGTACCAAACTAGATACGTATCAAAGAAGGTTCATCTTTAAACCTACAGAAACCATGAAAATTCAAGCAGTCAGAGGCATGCAGGACTTATTGCCTGCACAAAAAAAGATTTCCCGAACGATAGAAGATGTCGTGCGGGAAGTGCTTGCGGCCTATGGCTACCGAGAAATTGGCCTGCCGCAGTTGGAACAGACTGAGCTGTTTAAAAGAGTTGTCGGTGAAAACACCGATATCGTCGAAAAAGAGATGTACACTTTTGACGATCGAAACGGCGAAAGCCTGACCCTCAGGCCAGAGGGGACAGCCGGGTGTGTGCGTTTTGCCGAGCAGAATGGTCTTCTGTTTAACCAAGTTCAGAGGCTCTGGTATAGCGGCGCAATGTTTCGTTACGAGAGGCCACAGAAAGGCCGCTACAGGCAGTTTGACCAGATTGGAGCAGAGTGCTTCGGCATGCCGGGCCCTGATGTGGATGCAGAACTTCTGCTCATGAATGCCAGAATCTGGCGAAAGCTCGGGCTGGATGGGGACATCAGGCTTGAGCTCAATTCACTGGGTAATCCTGATGCCCGGGTAAAGTTCAAAGAGAAGTTGGCTGGCTACCTGCAAGCCTACGAACAAGATCTCGATGAGGATAGCCAAAGGCGCCTGACTTCTAATCCACTTCGTATACTGGATAGCAAGTCTTCAAAGACGCAGGAAATATTACGGGGCGCCCCCGTTTTGTCTGATTTTATGGATAATGAATCTAAGCAGCATTTTGAAGGTTTACGGCGCCTGCTTGACGATAACGGTATAGCCTACGAGGTTAATCCAAATATTGTCCGGGGACTCGATTATTATAACAAGACAGTTTTTGAGTGGATTACGACGACACTGGGCTCACAGGGAACTGTTTGTGGCGGTGGGCGATACGATGGCCTGGTTGAACAACTAGGTGGTAAGCCTTCGCCGGGTGTTGGGTTTGCCATGGGACTTGATCGATTGTCGCTGATGTTGGCTGAAAAAATGGAATCATCGAAGGACGCTGATGTCTATGTTGTATCCCAGGGTAATGCCGCACGTGCAACAGCCCTTCGACTGGCTGAATCAATCAGGGATCAACTGTCAGGGAAAAAGGTTGTCGTTCATTGCGGTGACGGCAAGTTTAAGTCGCAGATGAAAAAGGCGGATGCCTCTGGCGCCGACCTTGCCCTTGTTCTGGGTGAGGACGAAGTTGCTGCAGGTACTGTCAGCATTAAATCATTGAGAGAAGGTGGCGAGCAGTCAACGATTTCACAAGAGACGTTGGCGCAGTATTGCCTCGACTACTTTAGCAAGGAGAACTAGGTTGGTTGAATCTGATGAAGAACAATTAGAGGTACTGAAGAACTGGTGGGATGAGAATGGCACCTCTCTGGTTATTACAGTAGTGGTGACCATTGGCGCTATCTTTGGGTATCGTGGCTGGCAGGAAAATGTCATCGAGACAGGTGAGGCGGCCTCTGCTGTTTACGAAGATCTTGTGATTGCGACCGACAGTATTGCGGCTAACGCTTCCGACGACGCGGTACGAATCACGGCAGTAAGCCTTGCGGAGACGCTTAAGGCAGACCATGGTGATACGACTTATGCCGTTTTCGCGGCGATGAGACTCGCGAAAGTTGCGGTTGCGCAAAATGACCTTGATATGGCCTTGGAAGAACTGCGTTGGGCGCTCGATAACGTGTCAGAAATGCACCTGCAGACTACCATCAGGGTTAGGTTATCTCGCGTGCACCTGGGGCTGGAAGATCCTGCCTCGGCGATGGCATTGCTGGTTAATCACCAGCCGGCGTCTGGTCAGGTTGCTTCAGTTGAAGAAGCGAAAGGAGATATCTTTCATTCTCTGGGAGACCTGGGGCAGGCACGACAGGCTTACCAGAAGGCGCTTGTAAACCTGAGCGACAAGGTCGAAAAGCCGATTCTTGAACTTAAGCTGGCTGACCTTCCGCTCTCGGCGAGTGCGACTCAGGAGCGATTGATGGACCCGGAAACAATTGAGGAAGTTGAAGAGGATGACGACGCATGATTAACAGTCGCCGGATGCGTCTCCTTGTCTTGTTCCTGGCGTTGTCAGCGATGTCAGGTTGTAGCTGGTTTGGGGGTGACGACGAGCCGGAAGAAATCAAACCCAACCCTTTGCCAAGAATTAATGAAGAAGTTCGACTGGAGGTACTCTGGAATCGGAAAATCGGTGGCGGATCGGGTGACCGAGCGATCAGGCTAAGACCTGCGATCCTTGGCGGGCGTGTCTTTGCGGCTTCTGCGGACGGTAAGATCAAGGCGTTGACAACCGATAAGGGACGGATCATTTGGGAAGCAGAGGTAAAGGACTTTTACACCAAGGAAGAGCTTTCATTTGGTTTCTCGAAAGACCTTGATGCCATCACCGGTGGCGTTGGTGCGGGTGGCGACCTCGTGGTGGTAGGCACAGGATCCGGGGAAATTTTGGCACTGAACCAGAGTGACGGGAGCTTAGCCTGGAAATCCCGCGTCGCCAGCGAAGTATTATCCCAGCCCCAGATTGATGATGACCTGGTTGTGGTGCAGAGCATTGATGGCAAGGTTGCTGCATACGATGCCATAGACGGTTCCAGGAAATGGCTTTATACGACCAACATTCCTTCACTGACACTAAGAGGTACGGCGACACCCATCATCTCAGATGACATCATATTGGTCGGATTCTCAAGTGGCAGGGTGACGCTCCTTGAAAGGGAAACCGGGTTTCCTGGGCTTGATCTGCGAGTTGGTGTGCCCCAGGGGGATTCTGATCTTGAACGACTCGTGGATATTGACGGCGTCATGGCAATGGAAAACGGCCGTTTGTATGCAGCCAGTTTCCAGGGAAGAATTATTGGCATTGATATCGCCACCGCAAGAATTCTTTGGTCAGAAGAAGCGTCCAGCGTGTCAGGTGTCGGGACAGGTTTTGGAAATGTTTATCTAGCGAGTAGCGATAGCCAGATCAGCGCATACAATGCGGATAATGGTCGTGAGGTTTGGCGAGTTGATGCTTTATTGCATCGCGATATTACTGCACCAGTCGCAATGGGGAGTTACCTCGCATTTACAGACTTTGAAGGTTACCTTCATCTGATGGCGCAGTCTGATGGCCGATTTGTAGGGCGTCGCAAAATCGATGGAAGTGGTGTTAGATCGGGCGTTGTAGCGGAAGGCGGTCGTCTGTATGCCATGGGTAATAAGGGCAGCCTTTTCGCCCTGGACATTCGATAGGCCAACATTATGCTACCTGTTATTGCGCTGGTAGGCCGACCGAATGTCGGTAAATCAACGCTGTTCAATAGATTAACCCGCACTCGGGATGCCCTGGTAGCCAGCTTCCCCGGGCTTACTCGTGACCGACAGTACGGTAAAGGCGCGATGGGTGACTTCGACTATATAGTCGTAGATACCGGGGGTCTTTCCGGTGACGCAAATGGGATCGATGTGCCTATGGCGGATCAGGCAAAACAGGCAATCACCGAAGCTGACCTGGTGTTATTCCTGGTTGATGCAAAAGATGGTCGAGCCGCCGGGGATGAAAATATCGCCGAGATGCTCCGCCAGAACGAGATTCCGACTCTGCTGGTTGCCAACAAAATTGATGGCCAGAACTCTGATTTTGTAGCGGCGGAGTTTTATGCGCTGGGTATCGGCCAGCCGAACTTTATTTCGGCAAGTAATGGCATCGGTGTTGGGCAGCTCCTTGACGAAGAAGTTAAACCAAGACTGCAAGTTGAGAATGATGGAACGCCGAGTGAGGAAGCAACTGGCATCAAGATAGCAGTAGTTGGCCGTCCTAATGTAGGTAAATCCACGCTGGTCAATCGGTTGCTCGGTGAAGACAGGGTTGTCGTTTTTGATGAGGCGGGCACTACCAGGGACAGTATCTACATCCCTTATGAGCGTGAAGGAAAACCCTACACGATTATTGATACTGCAGGAGTCAGGCGAAGGGGCAAGGTTACCGAGAAGATAGAAACGTTCTCGATTATCAAAACTCTCGAGGCGATTTCGGATGCGAATGTTGTCATCCTGATGGTTGATGCCCGGGAGGGTATCGTAGACCAGGACCTGCACCTGCTTGGCCATGTTCTGGATGCCGGTCGAGCATTGGTAATCGCCATCAACAAATGGGATGGAACGGACCAGGACCAGAAAGACCAGGTTCGATCTGAGTTGGATCGGCGTCTTACCTTTATTGATTTCGCGAAGATGCATTTCATTTCGGCGCTTCACGGAAGCGGAGTGGGACATCTGTATGATTCGATCCACCAGGCCTATGCTTCTGCGACGTTGAAAGTACCTACTTCAAGGTTAAATGAGATTCTCGAGCGTGCGATATTCAATCATCAACCGCCGCTGGTAAATGGTCGCCGCATTAAACTCCGGTATGCGCACCTAGGTGGTAATAACCCGCCAATCATTATCGTGCATGGGAACCAGACCGAAAAAGTCCCGGAAGCTTATAAGCGGTATCTAATGCACCAGTTTGTTGATGCGCTAAAGTTGAAAGGAACGCCTCTTCGGATGGAGTTTCGAACAGCTGAAAACCCGTTTAAAGGCCGTAAGAACAAGCTTACTGACCGACAGGTCGATAGTCGTAAGCGGATGAATGCTCACGCCCAGAAAGGCAAGAGGAAAGGCAAGAAGAAAAGCTAGGGTGTGTTTTCCTGATTCAGGAACAAGTCAGGATTGACACGGGCGTTGTTCAGGCTGACACCCCAGTGAAGGTGCGCGCCGGTAGCTCGGCCGGTCTTACCCACGTCCCCAAGATATTGCCCCTTATCGACAGCCTGGCCTACCTCTACGTTAATGCTGCTCATGTGGCAATACATGGTGATCAGTCCCTGGCCGTGATCAACCAGCACAGTATTGCCATTGAAGAAGTAATCACCTGTGGCGACAATTTTTCCTGGAGCAGGAGAGTGTATGGAGGTGCCCTCGGGGGCCGCGATATCCATACCACTGTGAGGGCTTCGGGGCTGGTCGTTTAGTATTCGTCTTAAGCCAAAGGAGCTCGACACAATGCCTTCTGTTGGTAAATCAAAGTCTGTGTCGGCTCGGTTAACCGGACTGAAATGGTTAAACGCGGCGTCCATCTCTGCGCGTTCTCGGGTTATTCGTTCCATATCCTGGGCATATGGGTTGACCTTGCGTTTGTTCTGTATGGTTAAACGTTGTTCTTCGTACTGTTTTTCTTTCACCTTGAAGTGGACCTTACCTTCCGCTGTGTCCAGGTGGAAAGAGCCTGGTGAACAGGAAAGCGGTATGCCGACGACCGCGATATAGCCTCCTTCCGATTCAGTGACCATCACCAGTCGACCATCAAACATCACGTTTCTGTCTGTGGTTAATGGTACCAGAGCGATGCCGCCGGGCACGGAATCGTGTTCCGGCAGGCCTAATGCACATTGGCCTATCATCAACAAGGTCAAAGCCAGACACTTCACTCGACAATCCTTATTCATCACCAGTGGTCGGTACCTCAATGGTTTGTACTTCGGCTATAACGGCGCCGCTTTTCAGCCGCGCGCGAATATGATCACCCGGCTGTAGATCCTGTGAACGGGTGACAATGTGTTCATCTGCCGTTGATGAAACAATGGCATAACCCCGTTGCAATGTGGCGAGCGGGCTGAGCGTGTCTAGTCTCACCGTGAGGTTCACCAGTTGATCCGACTGGACCCTGAACGCAGATTGCGAACGCCCAATGAGTTTTTCCTTCAGGTATCCAAGTCTTACTCTGTTTGCATCGATGGTTGTTTGCGGAGATGTGAGTCTGTATCGGTCCAGCCGCGATTGCTGTCTCTCCAGATGATTGTTGATGCTACTTATCAGTCGACGCTCCAGTTCATCCAGGCGCTGTGCCAGTTCTTCCAGATGGGCGCGTGGATGCCGTAGTCTTTTCTGTAGATGCATGATTTCTTTTGCACCATCAGTGAACTGCTGGAGCATCAACTGCCACAGGCGCCGGGTGAGCATATTGAAGCTATCCAGCAGAACATCGCCGTCCGGCGTGATGAGTTCGGCGGCGGCCGATGGCGTTGGAGCCCTGAGGTCGGCAACAAAATCTGCGATTGAAAAGTCTGATTCGTGGCCCACCGCGGACACCACAGGCAGGCGGCTCGAAGCAATGGCGCGGGCAACGGGTTCAGTATTAAACGACCAGAGGTCTTCAAGAGAGCCACCCCCGCGAGTGAGTAGGATCAGGTCGAATGGTGCTGCCTCGTGCTCGCCGGAAAGACGGTTAGCCCTTTGCAGCGCGGCGACTATTTGTGGTACTGACTGATCTCCCTGTACCTGGACCGGAAGAATACTGATTCGGATAGCCGGGAAACGGCGCTGCATCACCGAGATGACATCGCGGACCGCGGCGCCGGTAGGCGAGGTGATGATCGCAATATGTTCCGGCAGGCCTGGCAGGGGCTTCTTTCGAGCTTCATCAAACAGCCCTTCAGTTTGCAGCGAGGCCTTTAGTTTCTCGAATGCCCGGCGCAGCGCACCGTCCCCCGAGTCCTCGAGAAACTCTGCGATCATTTGGAACTCACCGCGGCCCTCGTAAAGGCTGATGCGGCCGCGAACGACGATTTGCTGGCCATTGCGCGGTGTAAATCGAACCATGTGGTTGCGGTTCTTAAACATGGCACACCGTACCTGCGCACGGTCGTCTTTCAGGGTGAAATACCAGTGGCCTGAGCCTGGTTGGGCCAGGTTTGATATCTCGCCCTCCACATAAAGAATCGGGAATTCTGATTCCAGCAGCCGTTTCGCATTACGATTGAGATCCGAGACGGAAATTACTTGTCGGTTCGATCTTTCCATGTGCGCATATTACCTGAACGGCATCATTTAGGCGTCCGACGATGTATAATCTCTCCTTACTAATTGTCAGCAAACCTCATGTCGTCATACCCTGATATTCATCAGGAAAAAATCCTGATTCTTGATTTTGGTTCCCAGTACACACAACTGATTGCGCGTCGCCTTCGTGAAACGGGGGTCTATTGCGAAATACTCCCCTATGACCTGAAGGAAGAAAGAGCCCGGGAATATTCGCCCATGGGGATCATTCTGTCGGGTGGTCCTGAGTCCGTCACTGAGTCAAATGCTGGATCAAAGACTGGATCAGAAACCCTGGCCGCGCCGGAATACGTTTTCGAACTGGGAGTGCCGGTTCTTGGCATCTGTTATGGCATGCAAACGATGGCCAAACAGCTGGGCGGTGAGGTTGAAGGATCTGACAAGAGTGAGTTCGGCTACGCCCGGGTTGAAGTGATCTCGGATTCTGCGCTGATCTCAGAGCTTCGCGATGGCGTCATCACTAACCCATACCTGGATGTGTGGATGAGCCATGGGGACAAGGTTGTTAAGGCGCCACCCGGATTTTCTGTTATCGGCCGAAGTGACAATACCGATATCGCGGCGATGGCTGATGAAAAAAGACGCTTTTATGGCCTGCAGTTTCACCCGGAGGTGAATCACACCCTGCAGGGCGCCGGGTTGCTTGATCGATTTATCAAAGTGGTTTGCGGGTGTCAGGCACTTTGGACACCCAGTAATATCGTTGACGATATCATCACCCAGGTTCGCGAGCAGGTAGGCACTTCCAAGGTGATCCTGGGCTTGTCGGGTGGCGTTGACTCCTCTGTTCTAGCGGCGCTGCTCGCGCGTGCCATTGGCGATCAGCTGACCTGTGTGTTCGTCGATAATGGCCTGTTGCGGCGGGATGAGTCAGCGCAGGTCAACGCGATGATGGGCCTGGGAACAGAGAACACCTTTGCTCTGAACATGATAACCGTAGCAGCCGAGGACAAGTTCCTGACGAGGTTAGCGGGAGTAACTGACCCGGAGGAAAAGCGCAAAGTCATTGGCAACACGTTCATTGATATCTTCGATGAGGAAGCATCGCGAATTCAGGGCGCCGATTTTTTAGCGCAGGGTACCATTTACCCTGACGTCATTGAGTCAGCAGGGCACAAAGATGGCAAAGCCCATGTCATCAAATCACATCACAATGTTGGTGGGTTACCGGACTATATGAAGCTGAAGCTGGTGGAGCCACTCCGTGAGCTGTTTAAAGATGAAGTTCGTAAGATCGGCCTGGAACTCGGCTTGACGCGCGAAATGGTGTTTCGTCACCCGTTTCCTGGGCCAGGCCTGGGTGTCAGAATCCTGGGCGAAGTTAAGAAAGAGTATGCCGACCTGCTAAGGCGAGCAGATCACATCTTTCTGGAAGAGCTCCGGGCGGCTGGCCTCTATGACAAAGTTAGCCAGGCCTTTGCCGTTTTTCTGCCTGTTCGCTCTGTGGGGGTCGTTGGAGATGCCAGACGTTATGAGTATGTGATCGCCCTGCGCGCGGTAGAGACCATAGATTTTATGACGGCCAGGTGGGCTCACCTGCCTTATGATTTTCTAGAAACGGTCAGCGGACGAATTATTAACGAGATCGAAGGCATATCACGCGTCACTTACGATATTTCCAGCAAGCCACCTGCGACGATTGAGTGGGAATAGCGAAACCCTCTGAAACCCTTATTCTTTAAGGGTTTACCAACAACACACTGACGACACACTTTCTCCTAGATGCTTGTTCTTTATAGCATCTGGCATTAGCGTAAACACACACCACAACGCACTACGGTGACTATTGTTAACCATAAGTAACGAATAATTATTTCGTGATCATATGTACAAAATATTTTACACTATGTAAAAATAAGTATACATAGCGAATTTTATGGATTTTTCATATAAAGAAAAAGGTTTAATCGCCTCTCTT
>DTZW01000146.1:0-2084 GCA_012961165.1 Gammaproteobacteria bacterium
GATGTGGACTTTTGCCTCGTTAAAAATCTCTAATGCTTCTTCAGCATTCGTGGCATTGTAGACGTTATAACCTTTTGCACGTATTGCTTTTGAGAGTATCGATAAAACACTTTCTTCATCCTCAGTGATGAGAATATTCTCTTTCGCTGTATTTTCGGGAAGCTCGGGAAGCTCGGGAAGCTGGGTAGGCTGGGGAAGCTGGGTAGGCTCGGGAAGCTCGGTAGGCTCGGGAAGTAGTGGTTTAGACACGCTGATTGTGGGCGCATCTTTAGAAAGAGGGAAATAGCACTCGATGTTAGTGCCAACGCCTACCTCGCTCTTAACATTAATGAATCCGTTAGCATCCTGCATAATTGCCCAGCACGTTGATAGCCCTAAGCCAGTGCCTTTGCCGTCTTCTTTTGTAGTGAAGAAAGGTTCGAACATTTTCTCAATATTTTCAGCATTAATGCCGGCGCCATTATCCCTAATGGACAATAGAATATAGCTGGAATCGTCCTCGTTAGTTTCATTCCTGGACGCTGGCACTTCAGTAGCTCGGAGATGCTCGGTCGAGATGTGGAGTTCGCCGCTGGCGGCCATCGCCTCTCTCGAGTTAATCGCAACATTGATCAATAATTGAACTAAAGAGTCTGGATCGATATGGCTAAAACAGGGCTCT
Source organism: Gammaproteobacteria bacterium (assembly GCA_012961165.1). Taxonomy (GTDB): domain Bacteria; phylum Pseudomonadota; class Gammaproteobacteria; order Pseudomonadales; family Azotimanducaceae; genus UBA9659. The sequence continues at coordinate 662 of DTZW01000146.1, forward strand.
TCTGACGCCGTAAAGATAAAGCTAAATGTATCGCCAAGAAGGTTGTTGATTATAGGGGTGGTGTCAAGGACGCTGGTGTTGATGTCGATCACTTGCGGCGAAGCTGGATGTTTTCTTGAGAAAGATAAAAGTTGTTCCGTGAGCGCCTGCCCTTTTTCGGTCGCTTTAATGATTTCATCTAAGTCTTCGGTTACTTCAGGCCGGTCCTTGACGCCGTCAAGTGCGAAGTTAGAAAACCCGGCAATAATAGTCAGCAGGTTATTAAAATCATGTGAAATTCCCGATGCTAAACGTCCTACGGCTTCCATCTTTTGCGAATGACGGAGTCGTTCTTCAAGATACCCGTTTGACAATAGCGCGGTTTCTCGTTCGAGGTGGGCTCTTTCGACATTGGCCAATAGAAGGCCGATGGAAATAGTAAGCAGCCCTGTAAGTAAGACCAGGATGGCGCTGAGAACCGCCCAACGGGGCGCGTCGACTTGCCAAGCGTTCCATAGAAGTGTCCCTTGATGCAGTAGAACGAAGAAAAGCAGCATGGTCGAGATGATGGCTAAAAGCGCCCAAATGGCTCTTTTAGTACCAAAGAACACCGCGGTCAGCATTGGGACAATAAATAGCCAAAAGGGACCGCTGGCGTCGGTGCCAAATCGGTAGGTGAAGTAAAAGCCAACGGCGTAAATCAGAAGAATGATCGCGCTGGCTTTAAAGCGAAAAAAGCGACCTGGAACTAGGGTTATGCCGAGGATCAAACAGAACGAAACTAGATCGAATAGTATTATATCCCATTCACTCTTGCGAAACGCCGCCACTGCGCCCACGACAGTTGCTATCGAGCCTAGTCCGAGCACCGACCATGTGATAATGGTCAGTATTTGTGAGCGCCACAAGTCGACGACTTTTATGCTCATAGGTTTCTGGCCTTCAATACCTTGACCGGAGCAGGGGCAACGAAACTCTGGGTGCAGCACAGAGTATCGTCGAGGTTTCCGGCAACAATGTAACAAGGATTAGCTGATGGCAATAGGGCCACATTTCGGCAATCCTTCATGATCTAGCCTTGGTGAAGACATCGAGCAAATGGTAAATCCTGCTACATGAACTGATTAATGTGATAATGTAACAAAGTCGGACTAATTTGTAGTCAGACATTAAGTGGTGGCTTTTAACGATTATTTCAAACCCGGAGCTCCTCTAAAGCGCTTACAAGATCTTCTTTCGTATAGGGTTTCTTAAGAACGGGAACTTGATTGTCTTCTTCTTGCGTTGAGTTGGACATCGTCTTTTCGAAGCCCGAGGTTAGCAAAACCTCGATATGTGGATAGTTTGCCTGCACGTGCAGTACCAGGTCCCTTCCATTATTATCTCCGGGCATGACGATGTCGCTGAACACCAGATTAATCTCATCTTGGCAATCCACCAGTAT
>DTZW01000146.1:2149-10016 GCA_012961165.1 Gammaproteobacteria bacterium
GGCACGAATATCTTCGTACCCGTGGCTCATCTTCAACGACTAGTACCGTTTTTGTTTCAGTTTTGCTTTGATTTTCGTGCATTCCCGGTCCAATTGCATAAGTTTTTCGTGTTCTTAAAAGTCAATTTAGGCTTGTGAAAATACCAGAATATCGTCTAATATCTTGGTGTAAACATACCATGGTGGTTCTGCGGATAAGTAAGCTGTCATTATCATACAAGTGATTTTCGATAGGGTATAGATACGGTTACCATAGGGTATCAATAGATTACAAAAAGTTACAATTCAAGAATATAGCGTTCTGGATGTACGATGAGACAGCATATCCAGGATATGTTATAAGACATCAGCGTATTGCAAACGTTTTTATATTATCTACTAACGTAGGGTTGAATCAAAAAATTGTCTAAAGAGATCATATTAGTAGTAGATGACGATGAAAGAATTTGTCGATTGCTTGAGAGGTATCTCTCAAAACAAGGGTTCGAAGTAAAGTCTAGTTATAGTGGTGAGGGACTCGAAAAAATCATTGCAGATCTACAGCCAAGTTTGCTCCTTCTCGATCTAAGCCTACCAGGGGAGCATGGGTTCGACATTGCTAAGAGAGTCAGGGCGCTCGACAAAAAAATTGGGATTATTATATTAACGGGTAGTGGCGATAGTATTGATCAGGTCGTTGGCCTTGAGATAGGTGCAGATGATTTCGTCGCAAAGCCTTTTGACGAAAGGCAGTTACTGGCTCGGATTCGAAGCGTGTTGCGCCGGGTGGAGGCGTCAACAATTGAGACAGAAGATGATCGGGATACTATCGAGATAGGTGATATCACGTTGAACCTGGAGTCTTATGAAGCCACGAATAAGGAAGGGTCTATTGGCCTTACCACGCACGAATTCCAACTAGTTGCTATTTTGGCTAAAAGCCAAGGCAGAGTATTAAATAGAGATCAAATATTAGACCAGTTGTCTGGCCGAGATTGGGCTCCCTACGACCGCAGTATTGACGTTCTTGTGGGTAAGATTCGGAATAAGGTAAAGGCTGCAGGCGAACCGAATTTGATAATCACCGTGAGAAATGCAGGCTACAAGATAGCTGCGTCGGGGAAAGTCGCGAGCTAATCCCCCTTTGATTCGAGCATATGACAACTCGCTCATGAGTTAGACAGAACGACCGCGCACCTGCTGCGTGGACGGAACCAAACCCATAATACTGCCAGGCATGTTGATGGTGCCGGCTTATTTTCAGTACCAAAAGCACACTAAGAGGATCATACTTTTCTTGGATGGTTTTTTTCGGATCAATGCCGCTTGTTGAGCCCTGAACCAATTTTCCCATCTGGACGAGGACAGGGCAGGATAACCGGGCACGTTATCCCGACCGAGGCGGAGGGGTCTCGCCCTTAAATCAATCAGGTAACCCAAGCACCCGCTTCGCAATAATATTCAGTTGAACCTCTGAAGTCCCACCTTCAATAGAGTTTGCTTTTGAACGTAGCCATTCGCGGTTGGTGGACAATTCACGGGGATCAAAACTATCTCCCTCCCATCCAAGACTCTGGCTACCCATAATGTCCAGCAAAATCTCGAACCGTTTTTTGTTCTGTTCCGTGCCGTAGTATTTGAACATTGACGATGCTGGAGAAGGGGCAGAGGTTGTTTTGGCTTCTTCGGTTGATCTCCGGAGCGTCAATGCGAAGGCTATACTATTCATCTGGTGCCGCGCGATGCCATCGCGCAGGCTGGCGCTGGCTATCTTGCCATCAATCTCGCCCACGTATTGCTTGGCCTGGTTTTCCATCTTGTTGGCGGGGTTCTTTGTTTTTCCACGCGTCCCCATACCTGCAACCATATTGCGTTCGTGCTGTAACAGTTTTTTTGCGATGGTCCAGCCCTGGTTTTCTTTCCCTACGAGGTTTGGTCTTGGGATTCGAACATCGTCAAAAAAGGTTTCACAGAAAGGTGACTCGCCGCTTATTAGCTGAATCGGTTTTGTACTGATACCTGTTGATGTCATATCGAACAGGACAAAGCTGATACCTTCATGTTTGGGGGCATTGGCGTCTGTTCGGACCAGGCAAAAGATCCAGTCCGCGAAGTTGGCATAAGAAGTCCAGACCTTGGAACCGTTGATAACATACTCATCGCCGTCAACAACAGCCCTGGTTTGCAGGCTGGCGAGATCAGACCCGGAGCCGGGTTCACTGTAACCCTGGCACCAGCGAATTTCCCCGCGGACGATTTTTGGCAGATGTTCCAGTTTTTGTTCTTCGTTCCCATACTCAAGCAATACCGGGCCGAGCATACTGATACCAAACGAGATGAGTGCCGGGCGGGCATTGATTCGTTCCAGTTCACTTTGAAGCACGCTATTTTCCTCAAAACTGAGTCCACCACCACCGAATTCCTTTGGCCAGGTTGGGCAGGTCCAGCCCTTTGATCCCATTGCGTCAAGCCAGGCCTTTGAGTCTGAGTTGGGGTAGGTAGCGTTGCGACCACCCCAGACGGTTTCATCTTCTGACCCTGAGGTTTGCATACTTTCAGGACAGTTTTTATCTAGCCACTGTCTGACTTCCTGGCGAAAGTTTTCCATTTCTATTTCTTCCTGTATCGATTCGATGTTGAGTTCAGGCTATTCGGTAACCAGACGAACAGGTGTTCCCTTGAGGAAGCCTTCAATGTTTTCTCTGGTCTGCTGGATAAGTCGGGTTCTAGATTCTATTGCACCCCATGCGTTGTGTGGAGTGACGATCAAGTTAGGTATGCCTTTAAGTAGAGGGTCGTCCATGTCTGGAGGTTCCTGCTCGAGCACGTCTATCGCCGCGCCGGCAATGTTGCCGGCTTGCAGGCAACTGATCAGGTCATCCGGGTCAACCAGACCTCCTCGTGCCGTATTAATCAGGAATGCATCCTGTTTCATGAGCGCGAGCGTATCGACGTTGATGATCCTCGAGGTTGCGTCGTTTAGCGGGCAGTGCAGGCTGATGTAGTCAGAGGTACGTAGTACTTCTTCAAATTTAGTTCGGCCTTCTCGCGGTTCCCCCCCTGGATGTTCGCTGACGACAACTTTCATGCCGAGTGCTTCTGCCGCTGTTCCAACTGCCTTACCCAGTTCTCCATAGCCGACAATACCCAGCTGCTTGCCAGCTATTTCCCGGATGGGGTGGTCGAGTAGGCAGAAAACGTCAGATGCTTGCCAGTCGCCGCTGCGAACCGAGGCCTGGTATTGATGAAAGCTGGTAGAGAGGTTAAGTATCAGGGCCAGTGTGTGTTGAACCACTGAAGGCGTACCGTAAGCAAGGGCGTTACTCACCTTAATGCCGCGACTAGCGGTTGCCAGGAAATCTATATTGTTGGTACCCGTTGCCATGACACTGATGAACTCCAATGCAGGTGCAGACGAAAGGCTGGCTTCATCCAGGACAATCTTGTTGGTAAGCACGACGGTGGCGGCCTTAATACGTTCCGCGACTTGCTCCGGAGTCGTGAACGGGTGGACCTGCCAGTCATCCAGTAGCTGGGTGACCGGTGTAAGGTCTATATCTTTACCTAAGCTATCTGCGTCGAGAACAACTCCAAGCATATAATCAACTAGCCTGGGGTAGCCTGATTCCACTCAGCGACTCTTTCAGCGTGGGCTTCAAGTAGCGCATCGACATCACCATTGATAGTCACGGAAACAATCGTGTCACCCTGTGCTATCGAGTCAACAATATCCTGGTCAGTCGCAGAATCAACTGAGCCGAACACACTGTGAGCGCCATCCAGGTGAGGAGTAGGTCCATGAGTAATGAAGAACTGGCTGCCGTTGGTGCCGGGACCTGCATTCGCCATTGAGAGTTTGCCTGGCGCATCATGCTTGAGGCTTGGGTCAAATTCGTCCTCGAATCGATATCCGGGACCACCAGTGCCTGAGCCAAGCGGGCAGCCACCCTGAATCATAAAATTTGGAATGACCCGGTGGAAGTTAAGTCCATCGTAGAAATTCTTTGTTGCAAGGTTAACGAAGCTTGCCACTGTCACCGGTGTTTGATCCGGGTACAGGGTGATGTTGATGGTGCCCTTGCTGGTTTCCATGGCTGCTGTGATATTCAAAAGGGATTGTCCTTATTGGTTAAGTTACGGTTCTGATTCAGTAAAGGGTGTTACGCTATCGGTTGTCGATGGATACGTAATCGCGTTTATGTTCGCCTAGATATAGTTGGCGTGGTCGGGCGATTTTGAACGGCGCACCAATCATCTCATCCCAGTGTGTGATCCAGCCTGGCATTCTACCAAGGGTGAAGATTACTGTGAACATGGTGGTCGGGATACCCATCGCTTTGAGGGTAATTCCTGAATAAAAGTCGATATTGGGGTAGAGGTTTCGATCAATAAAGTAGTCCTGTTCCCGCGCGATCGTTTCCAGCTTTTGAGCGACCTTAAGAAGTGGGTCCTCCGAGGCGCCTTGTTCTTCCAGTACAGCATGGGCGCTGCTCTGCATGACCGTTGCCCGTGGATCAAAGTTTTTATAGACACGGTGGCCGAATCCCATCAGCTTAAACGAGTCTTCCTTGTCTTTTGCTTTGGCAACATATTCTTCGATATTTGATTCATCGCCAATTTCAACCAGCATGTCGAGTACGGCTTCGTTCGCGCCGCCATGGGATGGCCCCCACAAAGCAGCAGTGCCCGCGGCGATAGCAGCAAACGGGTTACATTCGGTTGAACCTGCCATTCGGACGGTTGAGGTGGACGCGTTCTGTTCATGATCGGCGTGCAGGATAAAAATCCTGTCCATGGCGACAGACAGGATAGAAGAGACGTTGGGCTTCTCGCCTTTTTTGGCGAAACACATATGCAGGAAGTTCTCTGCATAGGTCAGGCTGGAGTCCGGAGCAATGAACTCTTCCCCGATCGACTTTTTGTAAGCCATCGCTGCAATAGTCGGGATCTTGGCGATTAGCTGTAAAGCTGCTTCCTTTCTATAAGCGGGGTCGCTGATGTCCAGGGAGTCGTGTTGCAGTGATGCCAGCCCGGCAATCGCGGCACAAACCATAGACATGGGATGTGAGTTCTTCGTAAAGCCATCGAATATATGCTGGAAGTGTTCGTCGACAGGCATTCGATCGTTAACATCTTTTGTAAATTGGGAGAGCTGGGATTTGTCGGGAAGCTCGCCGTTCAGCAACAGATAGCAGACTTCCATGTGACTGGAGCCTTCTGCGAGCTGGTCAATTGCATAGCCTCGATAGAGCAGTATTCCATTGTCTCCATCGATATATGTCACGTTTGATTCGCAGCTTGCGGTGGACAGAAAGCCTGGGTCGAAGGTGAAAAGCCCTTCTTTAATAATCCCGCGGACGTCGATGACATTAAGGCCTTCACTTGCCTCCAGTACCGGCAATTCAACCGACTTACCATCGATGACAATTTCTACTTTTTGTACCATTTAACTGCTCCAGAATTTCTTCGCCGACTCGGCGGTTAACTGACGTTCAATGTCGCTAATGATCGGCTGAATCGTGGTGCTTGAGGATTAAACTTTCTAATTTTCCGATTAAGGTTGCTGATACTTTAGCGACGCCAGGATGTTGGACCCTTCCCGGAAAGGCAGACTATCAAAGCAAAACGGGATAGGCTTGTAAAGCCTTGTATAGCGGCTCTTTTTGCGGGTTAGTGGTTTGTTTTTTAAGGGTAAACTCACTATTATGTGCGCGCTTTGGCGGATTCACGGGATTTAGATTTGCAGACCCTGTGGATAATCCCTAATTATAAGTAGAGTAAATATCAGTGAAACAAAATTCTCGTCCGATCAATGTAGGCATTGGCGACTTGGTGTCATTCAAATGGCCGATCACCGCGATAAGTTCCATCACGCATCGTGTCGCTGGTGTGGTCCTTTTTATTGGCGTTGCATTCATGCTCTATGCACTCGATTTATCGCTGTCCAGTGAACAAGGGTTCATTTCCCTGAAGGAAATGATGGTTAGTCCTCTGGGGAAGATGATTAGCTGGGGCCTGCTTTCAGCTCTTGGCTATCATTTCGTTGCCGGGATCAAGCATTTATTGATGGATATGGGTGTTGGCGAAACACTCGAGGGCGCCCAGTTTGCCGCCAAGACAACACTTTTCTTCTCAGCAGTCCTGATAGCGCTTGCCGCTATCTGGGTTATATAAGGAACTCGTTATGGTTACTCAAGTTGTCAACATGAGCCGAAACGGTGTTTCTGACTGGCTTATCCAGCGAGTGAGTGCCCTTGTACTCGCCGCTTACACCCTGTGTATCTTCGGTTTTGTTGTGCTCAACCCTGGTCTGGATTTTGAGACCTGGTCCGGCTTTTTCAACAACACCGGTATGCAGGTATTCACCATGTTGGCTGTCCTATCTACCGGTGCACATGCCTGGATTGGAATGTGGACTATCGGTTCTGACTACCTGCGAGAACACACGCTCGGTTCAGGGGCGACGACATTAAGATTTATCTATCAGGTTGGTTGTGTACTTATTATTGCCGCCTACCTGATCTGGGGTATCAATATCCTTTGGGGAAACAACTAGTATGAGCGACATTCCTGTTCTTGAATTTGATGCCATCATCATCGGTGGTGGTGGCTCGGGAATGCGCGCTGCACTGCAGTTGGCAGAGTCAGGTAGTAAAACTGCCGTTATTTCAAAAGTATTCCCAACCCGATCACATACAGTATCCGCCCAGGGCGGAATCACCTGCGCCATCGCGAGTGATGACCCTGATGATGACTGGCGCTGGCATATGTATGACACCGTAAAAGGGTCAGATTACATCGGTGACCAGGATGCGATTGAATATATGTGTAGTGTTGGACCAGAAGCCGTGTATGAACTGGAACACATGGGCTTGCCGTTTTCTCGAACGGAAAAAGGCCGAATCTACCAGCGACCCTTTGGTGGTCAGTCCAAGGACTATGGCAAGGGTGGCCAGGCTGCCAGAACCTGTGCAGCGGCAGACAGAACTGGTCATGCTTTACTGCATACCCTCTATCAGGGGAACCTGAAAGCGGGTTCAGTCTTTTTCAGTGAATGGTTCGCGGTTGATCTGGTCAAGAATTCCAATGGTGCAGTCGTTGGTGTAACTGCGATTTGCATGGAAACCGGTGAGCTTCATTACGTTAAGGCAAAGGCAACTGTCCTTGCGACGGGCGGAGCAGGTCGAATCTACCAGTCAACGACCAATGCTCTGATGAATACCGGTGATGGTACAGGCATGACGCTTCGCGCCGGATACGTTGTCCAGGATATGGAAATGTGGCAGTTTCATCCCACGGGGATTGCTGGTGCAGGTACTTTGGTAACAGAAGGCTGTCGCGGTGAAGGCGGTTACCTGATTAACAAAGACGGCGAACGTTTCATGGAACGTTATGCGCCGAATGCGAAAGACCTGGCGGGCCGGGACGTTGTCGCAAGAAGCATGGTCCTTGAAATACTCGAAGGTCGCGGTGCAGGTGAGAACGGCGATCACGTGCTGTTGAAGCTGGACCACCTGGGTGAAGAAATTCTTCATTCAAGATTGCCGGGTATTATCGAGCTGTCTAAGACCTTTGCTCATGTTGATCCGGTGAAGGAACCTATTCCTGTTGTACCAACCTGTCACTACATGATGGGGGGGCTACCAACGAATGTTCATGGCCAGGCGATTACAATTGATGCGAGTGGCAACGACCAGATAGTGGACGGGCTGTATGCCGTGGGTGAGGCAGCGAATGTCTCTGTTCATGGCGCGAACCGGCTAGGCGGAAACTCTCTGCTGGACCTTGTTGTCTTCGGACGAGCCGCAGGCCTTCATATTACCGAAGCGCTGGCACAGGGCATGGATTCAGGGGAAGCATCGGAATCTGACCTTGAAGCGTCGATGGC
>DTZW01000146.1:10174-29788 GCA_012961165.1 Gammaproteobacteria bacterium
GAGCGAATTGGAAAGGCATCGCTTAATGACGATTCACGAGCTTTTAACACTGCACGCCTTGAGGCGCTGGAACTGGACAACCTGCTGGAGATTGCCGAAGCAACTGCCATCAGTGCAGCGGGACGCAGGGAAAGCCGCGGTGCTCATGCTCGTGATGATTTCCAGACGCGGGACGATGAAAACTGGTTGTGTCATTCCATCTTTGATCCCAATACCAAAACATTGAGCAAGCGGGACGTTAACTTCCATCCGAAGACAGTTCCCACCTTCGAACCGATGGAAAGAACCTACTAGGGTTCGATAGAGACAACAGGAATTAATATGCAGGTAAGTGTATATCGCTACAATCCAGATGCGGATAAAGAACCCTACATCCAGGACTTCGATCTTGAGATCCCGGGTGGACGCGACTTGATGGTGCTGGATGTCCTTGAATTGCTTAAGGAGAAAGACCCATCGGTGACCTATCGTCGATCCTGTCGCGAAGGGGTCTGTGGGTCAGATGGTGTCAGCATGAATGGCAAAAATGGCCTGGCGTGCGTTACACCACTCTCTGAGGTAGTCCGGGGCGGCAAACTTACCATCAAACCGCTGCCGGGATTACCTGTGATTCGTGATCTGGTCGTCGATATGGACCAGTTTTACAAGCAGTATGAAAAGATTCAACCTTATCTATTGAATGATGAACTGGCGCCCGGTCGGGAGCGACTCCAGTCACCCGAAGAGCGTGAAAAGCTTGACGGCCTGTATGAATGTATTCTTTGCGCTTGCTGTTCATCTTCGTGTCCTTCGTTCTGGTGGAATCCCGATAAATTCATTGGTCCAGCGGGATTACTTCAGGCTTATCGGTTTCTTGCTGACAGTCGGGATACGGCGACTGAAGAACGCCTCGCAGATCTCGAAGACCCGTTCAGTGTTTTTCGCTGTCGTGGCATCATGAATTGCGTTTCTGTCTGCCCTAAAGGACTGAACCCCACTCGTGCTATTGGGCATATTCGAAACATGCTGCTGAAGAGAGCCATATAGCGCTCTACTGGGCACCAGACCCTGTCCAGCCCGATTTAATGCCTGTACAATCAGCCTCTCGGAGTAGTCCCCATTGGTACGAGGTAACGGGATGGTAGATAGTGTGATGGATCGTATGTGGCGTTCAGGCCATATATCCGCTGGCAATGCCTCATACGTAGAGGATCTCTACGAGAAGTTTCTGGTAGATCCTTCTGAAATTCCAGACCAATGGCGAAGTTACTTCGAATCCTTGCCGAAGGTGGAAGGCGCCGACGCGCCGGATATCTCCCATGGTACGGTTCGCAACCATTTCCTGTTGCTGGCCAAGAACCAGGCGCGTGTTGTGCCGGTCTCTGCCAGCAGTGTTCACGCTGATCATGAGCGAAAACAATTTGCCGTTAGTGAACTCATCAGCGGTTATCGAAGAAGAGGACATCTTAAGGCTAATCTGGACCCGCTCGGTCTCCAGGCTCCCCTGCAGGTTCCACTACTGGAACTTGAATACCACAAACTATCTGCCGCCGATCTGGACACAAGTTTCCAGACGGGAGATGTGTTCTTCGGCCAGGGCGAAGCACCACTTAAAGACATAATAGCAGTACTGGAGAGTACGTACTGCGCATCAATCGGTGCAGAGTACATGCACATCTCTGATGAAGCTGAACAGATGTGGGTTCAGCAACGGATGGAGAGCGCCCGGTCCAAGCCTTCGTTTAGCTATGGCGTTAAGCGAAGAATTCTTGATCGACTGATCGCCGCCGAAGGTCTTGAAAAATACCTCGGTACCAAATATCCGGGAACCAAACGATTTGGCCTCGAAGGTGGTGAGTCTTTTATACCCTGCCTTGGGGAACTGATTCACCGCGCGGGCTCTTCGGGGGTCGTCGAGACGGTGATCGGTATGGCGCACCGTGGACGAATTAATGTTCTGGTCAACCTCCTGGGCAAAGACCCTGCTGAACTTTTTGATGAATTCGAAGGCAGGTACACGCCTGGGTTCGGTTCTGGTGATGTGAAGTATCACCAGGGTTTCTCATCCAACCTGATGACGCCGGGAGGAGAGATGCACCTGGCGCTTGGCTTCAACCCATCGCACCTGGAAATATCTGCGCCGGTTATCGTCGGTTCTGTTCGTGCGAGAATGGACAGAAGGCAAGACACCCAGGGTGAGAAAGTCCTTGCGATCAACGTGCACGGTGATGCTGCTTTTGCCGGGCAGGGTGTCGTGATGGAAACCTTCCAGATGTCGCAGACTCGTGGCTTCTATACAGGTGGTACCGTTCACATCGTTATCAACAACCAGATTGGTTACACGATTAGTGATCCAGCGGATGCGCGGTCGACGCACTACTGCACAGAAGTAGCCAAGATGGTTCAAGCACCTGTATTTCATGTGAATGGAGACGATCCCGAAGCGGTTGTGTTTGTGTCGCAGCTTGCCCTCGACTACAGAATGGAATTCAAGAAAGACGTCGTCATCGATATCGTTTGTTATCGCAGGCGCGGACATAACGAAGGCGACGAACCTGCGGTCACTCAACCGGTGATGTACAACAAAATTCGCACGCACCCAACGACGCAGACGCTCTACTCAGACAAGATCATTGCTGAAGGTGCCATTGATGCTTCGGATTACCAGGCTCGTATCGAAGGCTATCGTGATGCATTAGATGAGGGTAAAGCTGTCGCCTGGGATTTCTTGACCAAGCCTGATACCTCCATGCACGTTGACTGGTCGCCGTACCTTGGACATGACTGGGATATTCCGTCAGATACCACGTGTGACGTGGACCGATTCCAGGAAATTGCTCGCGAACTGAACGAAATACCTGAAGGTTTCGTGCTGCAAAAACAGGTAGAAAAGATCGTTGAAGATCGGCGCAAAATGGGTGCCGGCGATTTGCCAAGCAACTGGGGCTTTGGTGAAATCATGGCCTACGCGACCTTGCTGGACCAGGGCTTCAGCATAAGGCTGATTGGCCAGGACGTTGGCAGAGGAACTTTCGCGCACCGGCACGCGGTGTTGCATGACCAGAAGGAAGGCACAACGTTAATTCCTCTCGCCAGCCTGGAGAAAGAGCCCGATCGGTTCTATCTCTATGACTCATTTCTCTCAGAAGAAGCGGTGCTCGCGTTTGAGTATGGTTATTCGGGTACTAGCCCAAACACTCTGGTGGTCTGGGAAGCTCAATTCGGAGACTTTGCGAATGGTGCCCAGGTGGTTATTGACCAGTTTATCGCTTCTGGTGAACACAAGTGGTCGCGACTCTCTGGTCTCACGATGTTATTACCCCACGGATACGAAGGCGCAGGACCAGAGCACAGTTCAGCGAGGTTAGAACGATACCTGCAGCTGTCAGCAGAACACAACATCCAGGTGTGTGTGCCGACAACCCCGGCGCAGATGTTTCACCTGTTACGGCGCCAGGCTATTCGCCCACTTCGTAAGCCACTAATTGTGATGACACCGAAAAGTCTCTTAAGGCACAAAGAAGCTGTTTCAGATCTAGAAGACTTGTCGGATGGGGCGTTCCAGACATTTATAGGTGACTTTCATACGGAAGATGCCTCGAATATTGAGCGAATCGTGTTCTGTAGCGGCAAGGTTTATTACGACCTGCATGAGAAACGGGTCGCAGATGGAATTCACAATGTTGCGATTGTTCGAATCGAACAACTGTACCCGTTTCCGGAGGTGGACATGCAGGCCACGCTGAAGATGTACCCGAACATCAAACATGCTGTCTGGTGCCAGGAAGAACCAATGAACCAGGGTGCATGGTATGCAAGCCAGCATCATATGCGTCGGGTTTTGCATCGGGTATTTCCGGACCTTTACCTTTCCTACTCGGGGCGTGAGGCATCTGCGGCCGCTGCGGCAGGTTATATGTCTTTGCATGTGAGGCAGCAGGAACAACTGGTGCACGATGCACTGAGTGGAACTAATGAGAGTTGATTATGGTAGAAATTAAAGCACCTCAGTTTCCTGAATCAATCGCAGATGGTGAAGTGGCAGTGTGGCATGTTGCCGTGGGTGAAGCCGTGCGACGTGACCAGGTTCTCGTTGATATAGAGACAGACAAGGTCGTGTTGGAAGTAGTTGCCCCTTCAGATGGGATGCTTACCGTCATTCATAAGGCAGAAGGAGACACTGTTCTCGCGGAAGAAGTGCTGGGTGAATTTGAAGCTGGTGAAGTGGCTGTGGCAGCGCCAGACGATGCAGGACCGGCTGCAGCGGCGCCGGTGGTTCAAACTTCAACCGACGAGGCGCCTTCAGCAGAGACAATCGCAAGCCCTGCGGCCAAGAAAATGGCTGATGAGAACAAAATTGATGTTACCCGTATCAAGGGAACTGGCAAGGGCGGCAGGGTCACCAAGGAAGATATTTTGAAAGCCGTAGCGCAACTTGAGGGCCAGAAAGAAAAAACTGCATCTACCACCATGCCGGGTCTGCCCAGCGCGGTTGATAATGAAAGAATAGAGCGACGGGTGCCGATGACCAGGTTGCGAGCCAGTATCGCTCGCCGGCTGGTTGAGGCCCAGCAAACAGCAGCCATGCTGACGACGTTCAATGAAATTGATATGCAGGCCATCATGGACCTGCGTGCCAGATACAAAGATGATTTTGCCAAATTCCACAATGGTACCAAGCTAGGGTTGATGTCCTTTTTTATCAGGGCGAGTGTTGAAGCGTTGAAACGGTTTCCGGCGGTCAACGCGTCAATTGACGGTAGCGATATTGTGTACCATGGTTACCAGGACATTGGTGTTGCGGTTGGTTCTCCCAGGGGTTTGGTGGTACCGGTGATAAGAGAAGCCGATAGCCTGACCATTGCCGAGCTTGAGGACCAGGTTCGGGAGTTCGGCAAGAAAGCCCAGGAAGGCAAGCTCTCGATCGAGGATATGACAGGTGGTACATTCACGATTTCAAATGGAGGAACCTTCGGGTCGCTGCTTTCAACGCCGATTCTGAATCCGCCGCAGACGGGTATCCTGGGGATGCACAAAATCCAGGAACGTCCTGTTGCTGTTAATGGCGAGGTAGTGATTCGCCCGATGATGTATGTGGCTTTGTCCTATGACCACCGGTTAATCGATGGGCAGGAAGCGGTCAGGTTCCTGGTGACGCTTAAAGATTTTCTGGAAGAACCCGCAAGGATCCTGCTGGATCTCTAACCCCACTGCTATTGCGAGGATAAACGAGCTATGTCGTTGAACTTTGATGTCATTGTTATTGGCGGAGGACCTGCGGGTTACCACGCGGCAATACGGGCTGCCCAGCTTGGGCTAAACACTGCCATTGTCGAGAAGTGGCTCAATAAGGAGAATGCACCCGCCTATGGAGGCACCTGCCTGAACGTTGGCTGTATCCCTTCCAAAGCGCTGCTTGAGGCTTCCCGCAAGTTTGTTGATACCCGTGATCACCTGGGTGATATCGGTATCAAGGTTAAGGGCGTTACGGCTGACATACCGACGGTGATTGCGAAGAAAGATGAAGTGGTCGGCAACCTGACGAAGGGTGTCCAGGGACTGCTCAAGAGTAATGGTGTCACCTCATTTGAAGGTATGGCCGTACTGCGTGCAGGACGAAAAGTGGCGTTCACTGCTCACGATGGAAAGGCAGAGGAACTGGTTGCGGAACACGTGATTATTGCCACCGGTTCGGTACCTATTAATATTCCACCTTGCCCGCTCACCGATGGCCTGATCGTTGATTCAACGGGAGCGCTGGATTTTACAGCCGTGCCCAAACGTCTGGGTGTGATTGGCGCAGGCATCATCGGCCTCGAGTTGGGTAGTGTCTGGAGCAGGTTCGGTTCAGAGGTTGTGGTTCTTGAAGCGCTCGAAGGTTTCCTGCCAGCAGCAGATAAGCAGGTTGGTAAAGAGGCTGCAAAACAATTTAAGAAGCAGGGCATGGATATTCGGCTCGGTACCCGGGTGACGGGTTCTGAAGTAAAAGGTAAAAAAGTCACGGTGACCTATACCGATGCAGAAGGTGACAAAAAGGAAGTCTTTGACAAAGTGATTGTTGCGGTCGGGCGACGCCCCTATACAGAAGGGCTGTTAGCCCCGGATTCCGGGGTCTCGCTGGATGATCGAGGGTTCATTCCTGTCAGTGATGTTTGCGTGACCGAGGCACCGGGTGTATATGCTGTGGGTGATGTTGTTCGAGGACCGATGCTTGCTCACAAAGGCATGGAAGAGGGCATTATGGTTGCGGAGAGAATTGCAGGGCAGAAAAACCTTGTGAACTACGACCTGGTACCTTCCGTTGTTTATACACACCCCGAAATCGCATGGGTCGGAAAAACTGAACAGGAGCTTAAAGCCGCCGGCGTAAACTACCAGGTGGGAAGTTTTCCAATGGCTGCCAGTGGCAGGGCGATGGCGAATAACGATACGACCGGCTTGGTTAAAGTTATCGCTGATGCTGCTACTGACAGGATTCTTGGCGTGCATATCATCAGTGCGCATGCGTCGGAAATGATTGCTGAGGCTGTGATCGCCATGGAATTCGGTGCCAGTTCAGAAGACCTTGGGCTCACAATGTTCGCGCACCCCACGCTGTCCGAAGGATTGCATGAGGCCGCTCTTGCGGTATCAGGTCACGCGATTCATATCGCCAACCGAAAACGGAAAAAATAGATTTTAATCGATCAATTCACACACTTTTTTAAATTGAACAGGATCAGATTGTATGAATCTTCATGAATACCAGGCCAAGCAGCTATTCGCTGAGTATGGATTGCCTGTCTCCCAGGGTATCGCTGTAGACACCGCGGATGAAGCGGTTGCGGCAGCGAAAGAAATAGGCGGTGACAAATGGGTGATTAAAGCCCAGGTCCATGCCGGTGGCCGGGGGAAAGCCGGTGGTGTGAAACTGGTCAGCCTGGACGATGAGATTCGCGAGTTTACGAACCGTCTTGTCGGCACCAATCTTGTGACATTTCAAACGGATGAGAAAGGTCAGCCCGTGAGCAAGATATACGTTGAAACTTGCACGGACATCGAACGTGAGTTGTACCTTGGCGCGGTAATTGATCGTTCTACGCAGCGCGTAACGTTCATGGCCTCAACCGAAGGCGGCGTGGAAATTGAAAAAGTTGCAGAGGAAACACCGGAAAAAATTCTACGGACAACCATCGATCCAATGACCGGTGCCAGCCCCTACCAGGGCCGGGATATTGCTTTCCAGCTGGGGCTCAAGGGCAAGCAGGTCAATCAGTTCGCAAATGTGTTTATGAAACTTGCCAGGTTATTTGACGAATGCGACATTGCACTGATCGAAATTAACCCGCTGGTTGTCACTACCGATGGCGACATTCACTGTCTGGATGCAAAACTGTCTATAGACAGTAATGCGCTTTATCGACAAAAACATATTGGTGAAATGCGAGACCATTCCCAGGAAGACGAACGGGAAAACCAGGCATCAGAGTTCAACCTCAACTATGTCGCTCTCGAAGGTAATATCGGTTGCATGGTTAATGGCGCAGGTTTGGCAATGGGAACAATGGACCTCGTGAAACTTCATGGCGGGCAGCCTGCTAACTTCCTGGATGTTGGCGGCGGCGCCAACAAGGAAGCAGTTAGCGAAGCCTTCAAAATTATTCTTTCCGATGAAGGTGTGAAAGCGGTGCTGATCAATATCTTTGGGGGAATCGTGCGGTGCGACATCATCGCCGAGGGGATCATTGGCGCGGTCAAGGAAGTGGGTGTCAGCGTTCCAGTGGTCGTCCGATTTGAAGGAAATAATGCGGCGCTGGGTGTAAAGACCCTCGCTGAAAGTGATGTCGATATTATTGCAGCAACGAGTCTTACTGACGCAGTTGAACAGGTAGTAAAAGCGGCAGGAGGTGCGTAATGAGTATTTTGATTGATAAATCCACGAAAGTTATTTGTCAGGGCTTTACCGGTTCCCAGGGAACGCTTCACTCTGAGCAGTCCATGGCGTATGGCACGAAGATGGTTGGCGGTATTACACCGGGTAAGGGTGGCCAGGAACATCTAGGTCTGCCGGTATTCAATACCGTTCGGGAAGCTGTCGAGACAACCGGCGCGCAGGCATCTGTGATCTATGTACCAGCGCCTTTCGCGAAAGAGGGAATGCTCGAAGCTGCTGCTGCCGGTATCAAGCTCATTGTATGTATTACGGAAGGAGTACCGACACTGGATATGATTGTTGTTAAGGCAAGCCTGGATGCGCAGGGTGTTCGCCTGATTGGGCCTAACTGCCCTGGTGTTATTACCCCGGGTGAATGCAAGATCGGTATCATGCCTGGCGATATTCACCTTCCGGGAAAAGTCGGTATTGTTTCTCGTTCGGGCACGCTGACCTATGAAGCCGTTAAGCAAACAACTGATCTTGGGTTTGGGCAAAGCAGCTGTGTTGGAATTGGTGGTGACCCCATTCCTGGGAGCAACTTTATCGATATCCTTGGCATGTTTGAAGATGATCCGCAGACTGAAGCGATTGTCATGGTAGGCGAGATTGGAGGAACGGCAGAAGAAGAAGCCGCCGAGTTCATCAAATCAAATGTATCCAAGCCAGTAGTTGGCTATATCGCTGGTGTTACGGCGCCTCCTGGCAAGCGTATGGGGCATGCGGGTGCAATTATCGCTGGTGGTAAGGGAACCGCAGATGAAAAATTTGCATCCCTTCAGGCCGCTGGTGTCAATACCGTGAAGAGCCTTGCTGATATCGGTAAGACACTACAGGAAGTCACCGGTTGGTAAATTTTGGTTCGGCAATCAAAAGGCGGCCGATGGTCGCCTTTTTTTAAGTGAACAAACTATGCTATCCATGAAAACAAATTTGGCGCTACTTCTCTGTTTTATGATTGCTTCAGGATGTACTGTCCAGCATGACAGCATGAATGCCATCTTGTGGATCCAGACTTCTGCTGAGTACCAGAGCAATTCAGAGATGGTCTTTAATGTCGCTGAATCTAGACTGTCCCTGCTCCGGGATAAGCAGGATGTGACCGCCGACATCGACCAGGCGAAGTCTTTTGGCTGTAGTGCCGGTACTTCATGCCCGGGCCTGGCGGCGGCGGGGCTGATACCTGCCGTTGTACTTGATGTCGATGAAACTGTTCTTGATAACAGCGTCTTCGGGGCGCGGCTTATAAAAGACGGCGGGCAGTGGAGGCCAGGCGCCTGGGACGATTGGGTCTCCGAGAAGTCAGCCATTGCTGTTCCAGGCGCTCTTGCATTTGTTGAGCGAGCCAGGGCTGAAGGGGTCGCGGTGATATATGTGACCAATCGTAGATGTTCTGTGCGTGGAGGTTTAAGTGAGTCATCTTCTAACAATCCATGTCCGCAAAAGTTAGATACTCTTGAGAACCTTGTTACGGCAGGATATCCACCACTGGCATCTGTCGACTTGCTGATCCTCCGGGGCGAGCGACCCGAATGGGATAGCTCTGAAAAGCAGCCCAGGCGGCAACACATTGCCGAGCGTTATCGAATAATGATGCTGATAGGCGATGACCTGGGTGATCTTGCGTCTAATATCAAAAAAACCAGTGTTGAAGAGCGGGCCCGGTTTGTTTCGACTCACCAATCCCTGCTCGGGGAGTACTGGTTTCAGTTGACTAATCCTGCTTATGGAAGCTGGCGGGGCGCGCTCAGCGGCAAACCAGCCCAGGATTACCTCCGGCTGAATTAGCCCACGGACAGGGCGGCGGTTCCCGGTTCGAGATATATCTCCACTGTATTAGTGCATTCGCCCCTTGAAAAAATGCCCTGCTGACCCCATTTCCGGTGGTAGTTCCGAATAACTTAGATTGGAAAAACAAGGCACCGAAATGACCACTGCGCAAAAAGAAACTCTGGATTTTCAGTCAGAAGCCAAACAGCTATTGCACCTGATGATCCATTCCCTGTACAGCAACAAGGAAATATTCCTACGGGAGCTTGTCTCCAATGCCAATGATGCGATAGATAAGCTCAGGTTCGAGTCATTGTCCAATACCGAGTTGGCCTCGGTAACTGAAGAATTACGTATTCGCATTGATGTGGATGAAGATGCCAAAACCGTGACCATAACGGATAACGGCATTGGTATGACCCGCGACGAGGCAATCTCAAACCTTGGTACGATTGCGAAGTCCGGCACAAGCCAATTCCTGGATTCGCTCACAGGAGACCAGAAGCAGGATTCGCAGCTTATCGGCCAGTTTGGTGTCGGGTTTTACTCTACGTTTATAGTTTCAGACAAAGTTGTAGTCGAGTCCCGTTCCGCGAAAGCGGCGAAGGACGAAGCTGTACGCTGGACCTCCGAAGGTGAGGCTGAATTTGAAGTAGAGACCATAGAGCGTGAAGAAGCGGGTACTTCTGTGACACTTCACCTGAAGCCGGACGAAGCTGAGTTTGCCGATGGCTGGCGAATTAGAAACATCGTGAAGAAGTATGCGGATCATGTCTCCGTTCCGGTTGTCATGAAGCAAATGGCAACAGAGGAAGACAAAGAGCCGGAAGACGAAGTTGTCAACTCTGCGAAGGCCCTCTGGACCCGGTCACGCTCTGATGTTTCAGAAGACGAGTACAAGGAATTTTATAAACTGGTTTCACACGATTTCCAGGACCCCCTGAAGTGGAGCCACAACAGGGTAGAGGGGAAGTTGGACTACACCAGTCTGTTATATATTCCTTCCAAGGCCTCCTTCGACCTCTATCAGCGCGAATCTCCTCGAGGCGTGAAGCTATACGTGCAGCGAGTCTTCATCATGGATGACGCGGAGCAGTTTTTGCCGCTGTACCTCAGGTTCATTCGGGGAATAGTAGATTCCAACGATCTTTCTCTGAATGTGTCCCGGGAAATTCTCCAAAAAGATCCTGCCATTGACTCAATGCGCAGTGCACTCACAAAACGTTCGCTCGACATGATTGAAAAACTCGCGGACGACGAAGAAAAGTATCAGGTCTTCTGGGATGAGTTTGGCCAGGTGTTAAAAGAAGGGCCTGCGGAGGACTTTGGTAACCGTGAAAAAGTGGCAGGGCTCCTAAGGTTTGCAACTACAGAATCGGCTAGCGCAACCCAGAACCAGTCGCTAAAAGCCTACATCGAGCGAATGAAGCCTGAGCAGGACAAGGTCTATTATGTGGCGGCAGAGAACTATCACATGGCTGCCAATAGTCCACATCTTGAGATTTTCAGGAAGAAAGGTTTGGAAGTTATCCTGTTTCACGATCGGATCGATGAATGGCTGGTGAGTCACCTGGCAGAGTTCGACGGAAAGCAGTTCCAGGACGTAGCTAAAGGTGAACTTGATCTGGGTGACCTGCAAGACACCGAGGAAAAACAACATCAGGAAGAAACTGAAAAAGAGTTCAAGGAGCTGGTTGAAAAGATCTCCAAGCTTCTTGAAGAGAATGTCGAAGAAGTTCGAATGACCCATCGTCTTACCGAGTCTCCTGCTTGTCTTGTAGTCAGTGAAGATGACATGGGGATGCAGATGCGGCGGGTACTTGAATCAGCAGGACAAGCTGTTCCCGAGAACAAGCGTATTTTTGAGTTGAACCCTGATCATCCTCTGGTTCAGAAGCTGAACGACGAATCTGACAGTGATCGGTTCAATGATCTTGCGAGAGTATTGTACGATCAGGCTCAATTGGCGGAGGGGAGTCAACTAAATGAACCTGCGACCTATGTGACCAGGCTGAACAAGCTTTTACTGGAACTTTCGAAGTAGACTTAACGCTATCCGTGGGACGGCTGGTAGGCGCTGCCCGTTTGTTGTTCCTGCTGACTGTCGCGCAAGTTGCCGATCACCGATTCCAGGGCACGGCTGAACAGTAGTCCATCACTGATGATAGAGACTGTTCCGTCGTGTAGTTCGCCTGCAAGTCCCAGCTTTGTCTTTTCGACGACTTTCACACCCTGGCGGTTTACGAAAATGAATTTGTCGATCGCGCTGATTTTTGCTGCCAGCTTACAGCGAGTGTTGTGGTCGTCTTCCCCGGTGAACTCGACCCACATACCGATACTCAGGTTATCAATCCGAGCCACGGCAGGATGATTTGCTGCAAATTCTATTGTCGCCTGTGTCGCTTCTTCAGCCTCACCTTCGACGGTTTGGGGTGTAAACTCCAATGGAACTTCGATGCCTTGTCCGTCCAGTGTCTTTCCAGTAGCACCCTGGTCGGGCCTCGCAACCGTTTCCTGCTCTTCCTCTTTACTTTCTTTTTCCTCATCGGCAGCGTGAAAACTGAGCGTGGAATCTGTCGGTTTGGCGTGTTCAAGCGAGGGTTCTGCCTCTGTTCTCCCGGCAATAACATCATCGGCCTCTGCTCTAAGAAAGGTTTCGTTCTGGACCGCCTGAAGCTGTGTAATCAGCTCGTAGGATTCTTCACTGCCAACGGAGGCTATCCTGAATGCCTTGCGAAGATTGTTCAGGAGGCGTGGGTTAATGGTTTCCAGCCGTTCACGATCCCCGTCCTGCTCATGGGGCTGGACGCTCCACAGTATGACGTCGATGGTATTGATGGCCTGTTTCCAGGCGTTGCTGCCGGGACCTTCTTTGAGCACCAGTATGACCATGAACTTCTTGAAGGGGCCTTTAAGCAGTTGTTCTACGAAAGTGTGGATTTCCCGGCCGAGAACGCGTTCCTCGATCTTTTCAGAGACGAGTTGGTGAATGTCATCCAGGCGATTGTTTCGCTCTGAGGCTTTAAGTATTCGTTGTTCAAGTTGTTGGGTTTTGGCACTTTCCTGTGCCCGGAAAACCCGGAAATCCTTGATTAACTCTTCGAAGAACTCGTTGTCCTGTTTAAAGTCGCTGAGAATTGTTTCTACAAGTTCCTGAATCTTTTGGTAAAGAGGGTCTTTAGTCAGGGATTCAACTTCCGCCCAGCCGATACCCGCTGAGGCGAACTCATTGAGGATAGCCCGGGCAGGATGATTTTCGTTATTAAAAAACCCAACGTCAGCCAGTGCGACCTTGATGATTGTAATCTGGGTGCGACCGATGAGTTCTTTAATAGGAATGGGAACAGATGAGTCCTGCCATATCGCCTCATAAAGCAGGGTAACCAGGTTGATAATGTCTGAAGAATGGCGGTCTACAGCGGTGACTATATTGCCTTCTTTGTGTGACTCCTGGAGTATTTCATCTAGTGATTGTGAGATATCAAGTCTTTCAACTTCTTCCATCGTCGAAGCAGCGATTGGAGGTCCGGCGGCGCCAAGCTTTTCCTGGATATTGGAAAGAATTTCCATGAGCCTGGTCTGGTCGACCATTTGCAACGTCTGTCCTTCCAGTAGCTGGAATGGTTGCGTGGCGGCAACGGCGGGTTGCCCAGGCTCCATCGGTCGGGCAGTTGGTTCAGGGGCCATGCCAGCCGGGATTACAAATTCGCCGGTCGGGGGTGCAGCGGTCATCTTAGGCAAGCCACCGGTGTCGGGAACCGCACCAATGCGATCACCGGCATCACTGCCCGCTGGTTTCGATAGTCCATCTAAATGTAGGAGGCGCTGCATAACGGAGAACAGTTCGGGTTGCTCGGCACCATTGTCGAAGGATTCTTTCTCAATTGTGCCGAAACCGCCGGCGTCAGTTGTCCTTGGGCTATTCCTTGCCGTAGATAGGTTCTTGGCCGCAGCTTCCATTTCCATATCGGCGAGAACATTGGATTCAACCAATAGTGTATTGGCCTCGTTGATCACCTCGTCGAGCTTCTTCAGTACGTTATTATTGAAGGCCCGGTAAACGGTCAAGCTGTTCTGTGGATCCAGTTCCAGGGGTCGCAAGGCTTCCAGAAAGGCGGTGGCGAGCTGATTGGGATCGAGCGGGTTCGTCGATTCGTCCAGGCGTTTTCGGGGGTATAAGGAGCTGAGACGGGTATTAAAACCGATGTAAACCGCCAAGTGTTCGTTTCTGGCGGCATTGACCATACCCTCTAGTGCGACGATGAGGTCCAGTTCTTCTTCCTGGACCAGAGATAGTGTCTCAAAGTTGAATATGGTTTGCTCTTCTGTGACTTCCCGACCCATGAGTTCGTCAAAATTGTTATTCAGGTTCGTCATGAACCGCATCAGAATTTCATTGGATTGCTGGGAGAGGGCCTTGAAATCTTCAATAGAGTCGATGATCTGCCGCCCTGTGTCGTCAATCGCCTGTTGCGCCATTTGGTTGAGTCGGCGTACTGCGGCCTTCTGAATTTTGTCTACAATATCGGACACAAGGGCAATTTCTGACTAATTCGGGAGCGTGGTCAAGATACCTTGAATGTGAATAAAAGTATAGAAATTGTATGATTTAAGGTGAAAATGCGAGACCATAAAACCCTTAATGATTAATAGCTTAGGCCCAATATTTGGCTCATATTCTAAATATTTTGGCGGATGTGGAGATTGAATGAAATTACTGTTGATGCGGCACGGGGAAGCAGAACCCAATGCGCAAACAGATTCAGATAGGCCATTGACCTTGTACGGGCGGGCGCAGGTTTCAGCGGTTGCCCGTCGGTTATCGGAGATGGACCTGCAGGTGGAAGAATCGATGGTTAGCCCATATTTGCGTGCACGGCAGACCGCCGCAATCATGTCCGGTACGATGGCCGGATCATGGCCCGAGCAGGTCAGCGATGCGATAACGCCAGATCAATCGGCTGAAAGAGCGGCGTTGGCAATTGCAAAGTGCTTTGATAACGTCGGTACCGGTCTTGTCGTTATGCATCAACCCATCATCAGTCGTCTTGTATACTATCTGACAGGGCAGGACCAAACGATGGGGACTGCTAACCTGGCTATCATCGAAGCCCCACAAATTGCTCTCGGATGTTGTGAATTAGAATGCGTTATCTAGCTTTTGTACTGTTAATTTCTGTTGCTCTGGTGGCAGAGTCTGAACCTGCTTCACTAGCCGAGCCGGTTGGTTTGTTCCCTTCTTCGGAACTGGTGGAACAGGAGACGACCGAGTCGACGGGTCATCTGCTGGTTCTGGGAGCACTTGAAAAGGTCAACCACGAACTGCAGCCCGAGAAATTCATTCTGGTACCGGGCAGGAAAGATGCGTCAACCTGGTATTTGCCTGAAGCGCGCAGGACAAAACAGGTCGCGGAACATTTCAAATCTGAGCTTGTCGAGTCTGCGAACATTCTCTTCGAATGTCAGGGTCGCTCCTGTGGCAGCAGCAGTTATTGGGCGAACAAGCTTTTTGAGCGCGCGATACTCTACGGGCCCGAGCAGTACCAGCACTACCTGATTGCCCAACGATCCGTTCCCCAACACTCCCTTTCCCAACAGAAGGCAGAGGGCGATTACATTGTCATTTATATCGGTGAACGGGCAACTCGAAAAATTTATGTCCATATCGAATACATTTCGCGGGTTAACCCGTAAGCGTTGACTTCTCCCGATCGACGCGCGCTACCCGCAGTCAATTCAGCAACCTCTGGAATGCTGGTGCAATGAAATCCAGCTTACTACAGTCATTCACAGCTAACTCGATATCACCTGTTGTGCGGGTGTGTGCCACGTTGTGTGATAGAGGATGCAGGCGACGCTTCTTGCTCTGAGCCCGGCCTCAATGTTGTTCTTTTTCCTGAGTTGCTTTATAGGATGGCCTGGACCCTGTATGTTTACGCCTCACTTTTCGTTGGCGAGGTAGTAGGTGGTCGATAACATGTCCAAGAGGGGGTTTGATCCCCTGACATATCGATTTGAAGATCAGTTGCCAGATCATGGCGCTGTGACGGAAGTTGCGGATGGTGTGCTCTGGGCTCGAATGCCTATGTGGGGTCGCCTCAATCACATCAATGTATGGCTGGTGCGTGATTATGATGGCTGGACCATCGTGGACACCGGTCTTAATCGAGATGATGTGCAGGAATGCTGGCGATCTATATTCGACAATCATCTTGATGGTAAGCCAATAAAACGCGTTATCGCGACTCATCTGCACTCCGATCATACGGGTAATGCAGGTTGGATCTGTCGCGAAAAGGAAGTAGAACTCTGGATGTCTCGCAGCGACTT
This sequence comes from Gammaproteobacteria bacterium, assembly GCA_012961165.1. Classification (GTDB taxonomy): domain Bacteria; phylum Pseudomonadota; class Gammaproteobacteria; order Pseudomonadales; family Azotimanducaceae; genus UBA9659. Next base: position 26,166 of record DTZW01000146.1, read on the forward strand.
TTACATGTGTAAGGTCATGGCGGCAGATGGTCCTTCGGACGTACCTGAAGACGCCATCAAGTTTTATCGACGTGCTGGTTTTGATGAAGTTCGTCTGAACCGCTATCGCGAGAGGTTCGGCCAGTTCGGCGCTAATATCTCAGAGCTACCGGCTGGTTACAGACGAATCCAGGATGGCCAGTACATCGATATTGGTGGACGTGAATGGCGGGCGGTTATTGGGCATGGTCATGCCCCCGAGCATGTGTGCCTTTATTGTCCTGAGTTGAAGATAATTATTGGGGGCGACCAGATACTTCCGAAAATCACGCCTAATGTCAGTGTGAATCCATCTGAGCCCAACGCAAATCCCCTCCGGGATTTCCTGAACTCCTGTGCGAGGTTCAGGGAGATGCTGCCGCCTGATTTACTGGTGCTTCCGGCCCATGAGAGTCTTTACGAAGGCGTGCATGAGCGACTGACGGAGCTGATTGACTGGCACGAGGTTGCATTGGAGAAGTTGTATGATTTGTGCGCCGAGCCCAAGCGAGCAGTCGACGTTTTCCCCGCGCTATTTAAAAACAAGATCACTGACACGAGCTATTTCCCTGCGACCGGTGAGTCGATCGCGCACCTTCACTGTGCCCAGGAACGACGCGTGCTGGTCGTAGATGAAGATGATAACGGCGTTGCCTGGTGGCGACAGGCCTGATGCTATACGGGTGCCTTGCGAGGTAGTTTTTCAGTGGTTTCTTCTGGTAGTGATGCGTACAAGCGGTCGGTAAGCTCGGTTCGATGAACCGCATAACCTGGGTCGCTCCAAAGGTTTCTTAACTGGTCCGGGTCTTCTTTCATGTCGTACAGTTCGCCCTCCGTACCGTCATATAAGTGACTCTTTTCATACGCAGTGCAAAGAAATCCATCCCGGTGGTAGATCGACTTTAGGTGCATGTCGATATGGCCATGTTCTGAATCCCATTGGGTAAGGACTATCTCCCGCTCCTGCTGAACTGCTTCATCCTCTGATGTGGGTAATGGTTTGCCTTCACAATAATCAGGTGGACTGATGCCGGCGATCGCGCAGAACGTACTAGCTAGATCTACATGGCCAACCGGACTCGCCACTTCTGCCGGGGAAATGTTTGCTGCCTCTGCTGGCTTCCAGATAAACGGAAGATGCATTAATGCATCGACATGATACGGGCCCTTGAACAGGAGTCCGAAATCTCCCTGCAATTCGCCATGGTCGGTGGTAAAAAATATGTCTGTGTTTTTCATCCACTGCTTTGAGTGAAGAAAGCCAATGACGTCGCCGACGGCTTCATCGATAAGCTCGTTTTCGATATGGGTCATGGCATTGATTTCACGGACCTGGTCAGCTGTCATGTCGGCTGGAACAAATTCCCTTGGAGATTCAAGATTGGTCCACAGTGAGCCGTCAAAATAGCCCCGCCAGTGAGCGGGTTTTTCATTAAGCCATGACTCAAGTTGTGATCGGTTTTCACTGTAAAGACGGGGCAGGGGCACATCCTTCCAGTTAATTCTGTGAAGTTCGGATGCAGGAATGTCCCAGGGATGGTGAGGGTCTGGGAAGCTCATCCAGCAGAACCATGGCTTATCGCTTGACTGCGTGCCCAACCAGCTTTTTGTTCTCTGGGCGACCCAGTCCGTGTGATAAATATCGCGTGGAATATCCATTGGCCAGACTTGCGTGGCCCCTGTTGCACCTTTGCTTGCAGTATTCTGCCCTTTGTTTGTCACCATTGGGTAGAAGGCTTTTTTCTGTTCGGGGTAGGCATCCATATACTTGTCGTAGTGGCTGTGACCCTCGAAGAAATGGTTGGCGAGTTCCATATGGTCGAATCCGCGGTGAGGCCCGGTGCTGTTCTCTGACGCCATGCGGTTTTCGAAAAAATCCTCCGGGGAGCCAAGCCATGGTTCAAAATGTGCTTTACCCAGCAGTGCTGTGTTGTAACCATGATCTTTGAGATGGTGGGCGATGGTGTGTCTTTCTTCGGGCATGGACATGCCGTTCATAAGCACCCCATGCGAACGGACGTGTTGTCCGGTCATAATCGTGGCCCTTGCAGGCATGCAGACTACATTTTGGTTGTGCGCTCTTTGATAATTGATGCCTTCACTTGAAAGTTGATCAATATTTTTTGTGTTGGCAATTTTTCCACCATTGCAGCCCAGTGCGTCGTATCGCATCTGGTCTGTGGTGATCAGCAGAATGTTTCTGGTCATCAGGCAACGGCAGCTTTAGTAAGTTACTGCGTCATGTTCGAATTCGAATCCAGCTTTACTCATAGTAAGACGATGACGTGCGCCTGAAGTTGCGGCGTTACATTCCGGGTAACCGGCATCTCCGTTCCAGAGTGCGACTCGAGAACCATCCTTGTTCTGGACGACTCTGGTCTGGTAGTAGCGGGGGGGCTGCTCAGTGAGCTTGTTGAGTGCCTGATCAATGGTGTCGAATCGTGAAAGGTGATACAGGGATACCCATGTAGGAGGTGCCAGGTCGATTTTCCCTTGGGCATGCTGCTGCAGTGCATCTGATGGACTGATCCATTGATGGTTCTGAATTTCTCCACCATCAACCTGTATTTCGTGATCATCATCAGTGCTGGTTAGAAAGAACCAGGTGGCGAAGCGTCTTGCTGTGCTGGCGGGTGGAGTCCAATGCGCGAACCAGATGAATTCATCGGCCGGAATGCTGATGCCTGCTTCTTCTTCGGTTTCTCTTGCTGCGGCAACCCGCGCTGCAGCGTTATCATTCGGTCCGTCGGTATAGTCTTCTGCGTCGATTTTCCCGCCGGGGAACACCCACATTCCACCAAAGGCGATCTTTGAAGTCTTGTGCAGCATCAGGACCTGGTTTTGATTCTCGTGTTCCCTCAGCAGCAACACTGTCGCTGCAGGGATGGCCGGCTCAGCGCCTTCATTCTCGCGGTCTTTCTCAAGGTTGCCATAGATATCGTTTTTATGTTTACGCATTTACGTTTGTTCGTGCAATTTGATCGACAAGAAGTGTCGGTGCTTCAATTGTCTTCGCCCTTAGGTATTCACAAAGAGACTTGGCCTGTTTGTCGATCCGGTGATTAGATGAAACGCCTTCGCCGAGAACGTCATGGATGTAGAAGTTCAGGGCACGAAGGTTAGGCAATTCGAATCTTTCAATTTTGTAGGATGCCATGTCCGGTGCCAGTTCCTTAAACATTTCCACGGTCAGAAATTCGTACAGGAAGCTGAAGGCTTCATCAGTCCTTGCCCAGACGCCGCAGTTCGCAGCGCCGCCCTTGTCGCCCGATCTGGCGCCAAACAGCCTGCCAAAAGGGATTCGGATTGTATCACCGCCTGAAGCGGGTGGAATTTTTACCGGAACTTCCTGGTAGTAGATATCTTCCAATCCAAGCCTTTGGGTGGGTAGTACTTCAATCACGTCACCATTCATGTGAACACGCTCAGTCACTTTCCGGCTATCGATCAGAGTGGGCCAATAGGCGATAACAGGGGTGCCATTGTAACCAGCCGCGCCTCTACCGGTATTTCCTGGAATCGCGGCAAGACCAAGTTCTGTGACTTTCGCCTGGAAGAGCCGTCCAAGTTTTGACGGATCATCAGAAGTAACCGTGATGCGCAGC
>DTZW01000147.1 GCA_012961165.1 Gammaproteobacteria bacterium
CCACTCTTTCATAAAACAAGCAACCAACAGATCTGATTCGATACTCAGACTTTCGATCGAAAAGCCCTGTTATAATTCCTATCCTCCAAACAGGTTATCTACTACCAGTTTCCAGTTGCAGCGAACGCGATTTTTCTGAATGCCGTTTACCACTTCAATCTCACCTCTTGCAGCAACCGAATCGATGCCAAGTCGTCCAACCCAGCCAAGATAGTCTTCCAGGGGAGGCGCGGATGCATCCAGAGTGGCAAATACAAATCCTTTGTAACTCGATACCTGTGCTGCTTTTTGCAGACCAAGCGCTTCCTTATCTATGTCACTTCGGTAGAAATCTTTTTCTCCAGGAATGGCAACGAGCTTTCCATCCAGTGCGAAATTCCAACCGTGATAGGAGCAAAAGAATGAACGAGTATTGTCTTGTTCAGCCCGGCAGACAGTATTGCCACGATGGCTGCAGGAGTTGAGCAGAACCTGAACCTGTTGGTTCCTGTCCCTGACGGCGATGACATGGTCCTCGCCGATCCGGTTCAGAAAGTAGTCACCGGGTTCCGGGATCTGGGATTCATGACACATGAAATTCCAGGCGCGAGCAAAAATCTTTTTCAGTTCTTCCTGGTAGATATCCTGATCGGAAAATACTCGCCTATCGAGTTCGCCTTTATCAACGTCGAACCATGAATCACGTGCGATGACGTCTTGCGGAATCGCAGCCATATTGCTCCCCTCGGGTGAGGTGTTTTTATTGTTGTCCAGAATACTCCATCTGAGCAATTCTTCACTTATCCTGACGTACGCAATAATTGATCCATCGTTCAGGATCCCGGCACAGGGATTGATTGGTGGCAAGGCCTATTGACCGATTTTTCTTCGCCATTTGGAAGGCGTAGCTCGAAATTCCTTCTGGAAAGCTCTTATAAAGGCGGATGAGGAGCCAAATCCACAGTTTTCTGCAATCTGATCAACTGATCGGGTTGTCTTGTCCAGTTCAAAGATTGATTTGGCAAGCCTCGCTCGACTCACAGATTTAAGCGGTGTGGTCCCTAGATGCTTTCGGAAGGCGGTGGCGAACGCAGTTCTGGACATGTCTGCCAGACTGGCCAGTTCTGCCACTGTCCATTTGTGGCCAGGGTCTATGCCGATGGCCATCATCACTCGAAGAATTCTTCTGTCGATGAGTGCATTGGCAGGTACTGATTGATCTGTTTTCTCGAGTGCGGCAAATCTCCCCAGGTCAACAACGATGGCTTCGGATAATAGTCGCACCACAATCTCGGCGTTCGGGCTTTGCCTTAAAAGTTCATCTTCAATCAAAGCGTAGAGTTGCCATAGACGGTTGTGTATATCCGGCGCATTCTTTGGTGTAATTAGTTGCAGCCCGCTGTATGCGCTGGCGAAAGCGAGCGCATCATTTTTGACTTCACCGATAATGACCTGGACATCTCCGGGGACTTGCCTGCCCACAGAATCGATGCAGTCGTTCAAGACTAAGGTCTCACCGCCAGGTGAACCGATGCTACGAATGGTGTGCGGTGTGAGCCCACTGATGGAGAATATGGCGCCTTCGGGTATTATCACTTCATGAGTACCCGGGTGTTCCAGTTCCAGTATGAACTGGCCTTTTCTTACCAGGTAGCAATAGCTGTACTGAGCAAGCCTCGATTGGGCCTTAAATGAAGTATCGAAATTGGCGACCCCATAGGTAACGCCGTCCATTCTAATTTCTGAATATTCACGCTGATTTGGCACCGACAAAGTGTACCAACATTTCCATTTACATATCGTCGTTGGGTAAATCTACTTTCATTGAGGATTTTAGGCAGGCGTTGCTGATTGGTGGCATTCTTGATCCTGAACAGTCTTGATTTTTAGTTCGTCATTTCATACTGTCGGAGAAAATATGCACCTTTATCTACCCTTCTCTAACGAACAGTCGTTGTGAAAATACTGATCGCCATGATGAGTCACGAGACCAACACATTCTCGCCGGTACCCACCGGGCTGGAAAGGTTTGGTAGTGGCGAGGCCCCGCCCGAGGGTTTGTCTGCTTACCAGGCAACAAGAGGCCGCGGCTCCACCGCGGCTGCACTTCGAGCAGGAACCCCGCCATGCCCCTCTACCTGATTTTATTGAATCACCTGCGAGTTGAAGATCCAAATGTTTTGCCAACCGGGTAAACGAAGTGTGCTCACAGCGCGCCTGAGGTTTTACCGACGAATGGCACAATGATTCTACTGCTGTAAGCGATCATGGGATCCCTGAAGATATCCATATGGGGATCTCCAATAACTCGGGCAGGGATAAACTTGAAAAACCGGCCGTCTCACCGGTCCCCAAAACCGCTCGGCCAACGTTTTCTCGTTAGCCCAGTATAAGGGGGTCTAATTCCGTCCCTGGTGGGTAGTTGTCAGCGATCTGGTACATGCCGTCTAGCGTGATCTTGGCGCCTAGTCGGACGACATTATTTGCGCCGATCTCAATGGCCTCCAGTTCAGCAACCGTGCAACGATCTTTGTTCATTGGTCCTTCTAGCGCGGTAAGGACAAGTCCCCCTTCGCCGGCGTCTAAGCCCAATTCTGTGAGAGTGGACTTTAGCATACCGCCGTGGGCGTCAAAGCTGACGGTTCCCAGAAAGCGCATGGCGCCAGTTGCAGTCCCGTCGGCCGCGATGGCAAGATCGCCGCCTGGCTCGGCCGGAAAGGTAATGGTTCCATCTTCGATACGGACTGCGCCATCGGTCACTGTCACCGAGCCACCAGCCGCCTCGACATAGCTTCTAAAGCTGGCCTTTACGCCCCAGGTTAATTGGCTAAACCTCATCACTGCTCCGTCAATTGCAAAGCGTTAAGAATGGCGCAATCGTGAACAAATTGCATCACTGTTTCATCGGAAGGGCAAACCCTCAAGTGAGTGACGGTACTCCAGTTATTCGATGGCGTTGCTGGCGCGAGTGACAGGAAATCAATCGACCACAAGGGGTGGATAAACCCTCCCAAGCGCATTAGAAAGCTTGATGCCCAATCAGGGCGTCGGACAGCGTTTCAATGTGGCATTCGGTCTCATTCCAGAGGGCATTCCCATCACAGGAGGGGTGCGCTTGAGCGCCCCGCGGCATATCGGTCAAAGCAGATGCTGATTTTTCTTGGGCTACTCAATTCGCTCCAGCGGACTCAGCCCAAGTACTTCACTGAACGTAGTGTGGAAATGATGAAGTGCAGGTTCATTGCGGCCAAACATGACATGCTTTAGTTGTCCGCTTTCTGCTGATCGTTGCTGTAATTCGCCCATGACGTAATCTTCATATTCGATCGTGCTGGTAAAAATTTCCATCGTACCCTCGACACTGGGCAGACGATCACCTTTGCTATAAACAGTCTCGGCTGAAACTTCCTGGGCGGTGCCATCCGCTTTGGCGGCATTCGCCGCGTCAAGGTACGCCTGAGACAGGTAGATCATGATTCGGGAAGTGGAGCGACCAGGGTTGTCAGGATCGGGATACATTTTGACCATCGTGCAGGTATCTTTACCTGGTATCAGCGTGATGTTGGGGAACAAGTAGTAAAGTACGAAGGCGGCACCAACATGAATGTCCCAATCGGCCTCGGGGACATCTTTGTACTCACTTAAGACGCTTGAAGCCGTGACGAAGCGATGATGGCGGCCAAATGTCTCCAGGTGAAGATTGTTGCCGGGGAAGATCTTACCCAGCGTATTTTTGTGCAGTTTCCCAAAGTGATACGTTTCTCCAAAGGTATCGTTTGCCAGCTTCCAGTTGAGATCCATCGTTAGGTTTTTGTTACCCGCGTACGCAATCTCGCCCAAATTAAAGGAGGCCAGTTCCGCAGCGAGTTCAGTCCCCAGCAGCGCATCGATATCCAAGTCGCCATCTGGCTGTGGGTGCACCCACAAAAACCCATCTCGTTCAACGGCAGGTAATTCAATCAAGCCGTTACAGCTTTTATCGACGTGACCAAAATGCGCTTCATCTGGAATCGCGACAAGTTCGCCGGCATTCGAGTAACACCAGGCGTGGAAAGGACAGGTAAAAACATTCTTACGACCGCGGTCTTCCTGCGTCAGGCGTACGCCACGATGACGGCAGGCATTGAGAAACGCCCGAAACTGACCACGATTATCCCGCGTTGCCAGTACCGGGGTGCCAAAGTCATCGATGGCCATATAGCTGCCGGTTTCCGGCAGGTCGCCAGACAAACCGATTAGTTGTGGGTGGTTTCTAAACAACAGATCCCACTCTTTACTGGCAACCTCTGGACAGACATAGGGCGAAGTAGACATACGATACTGCACTCCTGCGTCTATATTTTTGCCTTCTTTCACCTGCCGCATTAATTCCTTAAGGATATCGACGACGACTTCCTGCTTCATCTGTACCTCCCGTTTAAAACACGTGATAAAACCATGCGCGTCAATGCTGGCGTGGGCGTTAAGGTAAGTATCATTAATCACCTCTTTTGATGCGCAGTCAAGCGATGCAAGTCCGAGCCGCAATGATCCTATTTGCAGCTTCGACGTGAAATAGCCGGCGCCTGAGGGCGGTCAGGCACTCACTTTATGAGGCCAGACCTGATCTAAGATCAGATCATAGACTGGTCGCGATTCGCAGCTGATCATTAGCCGTGGGTGGTAGCAATGCTGGAGCTGTTGTAGAAGCGGGCGGCTGTCATACTTTGTACCTTTGCAACCTTACTACGGGCAAGAAATGAACGCGTGGCGTGTAAGGATGAACAAAAAAACGTTGTTACTAAGAGTTGCTGAAATCGCAGTGGGTATCAGCATCACAATGCTTTGTGGCTACTTTATCGTAGATGCTATTGCGCTGGATCGCGTGATTGTTCGATTTCACCATCACGATCTCGCGGATAGTCCAAAGTCTTTTTACGCAGCGCTGGTGCCGAGACCCCGGTCCAATCTGACTCGATACTTTTACAGGATTGGGGGGTCTTTGCGCCCAACTCGCCATTCAGGCGGGCAGTGGTCCCTGGTTCAGCGAAACCGTCGCGCAAAAAATCAAAG
>DTZW01000148.1:0-295 GCA_012961165.1 Gammaproteobacteria bacterium
TTCCGATTCTCAATACTCTGACAGGGCCACTGCGTAAAGCCAGTGCCAAAGAAAACAACCCCGATTTTCTATCTTTATGGTCCGGCCAAAGTGCCGCGATGTCGAGAAACCTGCCGGCCTGCGAACTGATTCAACTGCTGGTTACAGAAACAGAATCTGTCCTGGAGGGTCTGGCAACGAACCGTTAATTGCACCGTATTACTGACGCTGACAGTACCTCATGTGTCCTGACGAATAAAGTGCATCGCCTGACGGGCTGTCCGCCTCACCATCTTTCGCCGAACCGAAGACGAGA
>DTZW01000148.1:379-723 GCA_012961165.1 Gammaproteobacteria bacterium
GTCGTTTCACCGCCTGAACGGTTTTAAGTAAGTGAACCGAAACGATGTACTCCGATTGTCCGTGGTCCATCAGCATGCTGATTATTTCTTGAAAAAATACCTGTGGGTCACTCACCACCCAGTCTTCAAGTAGCACCCCCGAATCAGCATAGCCCGCGTTCCGCCCCGCAAAACACGCCATCTGCAGGAGGCCTGCCGGCCAGAGCTCCGGGTAACGCGTACACAAACTGTACACCGCATCTGCAAAAGTCAGACCGTGTGAAAAATCGAGCCAACCTCGATCGCTGCCATAAGGCTGGTCGATATCTTCCAGATGCCTAAGATCAAATGTCAGCATGTTCTGG
>DTZW01000148.1:793-2871 GCA_012961165.1 Gammaproteobacteria bacterium
AGCCATGGCTTTGGCTGGATTAAGGCCGACAAACGCCTCGAGCGACGGTGGCCGACCATTTTGGCCCTGACCAAAGCCTCTAAGTGCCTCACCGTAGTAGCTGAATTCGGGGATCAGGTCCTCCCGGAACCCGGTAACAATACTGCGCACCAGACAGAGCAGCACGGGTGGGGCCACATCCTCACCCAAGCGATGGATTAACTCGGCAGCTCTGGGTATGTAAATCAGGGCGTGCCCAAAACTGTGGTAGTGCGCCAAGGCTGCTCGGGCAAGACCACGTTCCATGGTGGCAAAAGCGTCGCCATCTGCAAGCGCTCCACGTGTGCGTTGTAACGCTGCTGTCTCATCTTCATGCTCTACGGCTGCAACGAAAGCATCTTCATCCCAGGCAAGCACGCTGGAGGTGAACGGGTAACGGCGCTCGCGCAATGTATCTTCAGACATGTGACCAACCGCTTCCAGCAGGCAGATCAGTTGTTGTTCCCGCTCTCCGTCGTGATCATCGTAAAGCCGCAACCACTCTGCAGCTCCCGCATAGGCGTGTGTCCAGCCAAACTCCATGCATTCACTGGACCATTCAATGGCCCTGGTTATCGCTAAGGTAGGGTCTGAGCCGATCTGGAACAATCGAGCAAGTTCCCGAGCCAGGCGCTCGTAATCGTGTTTACAAAAAGCGTGGTTCAGATCATTGATCGTTTTCTCCTGTTGTTCGGCCAGTGGCGGATCAATAATCTGTATCCAGATATGATCAGCGCGCACTTCAACCGGATAAACTCGGAGCTTGTCACCATCACGTTGGTTTTCACCTGTTTGAAGATCGAATTTCCAGTTGTGCCAGTTACAGGTCAGTCGACACTGTTCATCCAACACTCCTTCACGCAGTGGATAGCCTTCGTGTGGGCAACGATTGTTGCACGCATAAATTCCCTGACTGGTATCAAACAGTACGATCTGACGACCCTCAAAACGGAACACCTTTCGGCCTGCGCGCTTGAGTGCATCGCAACTGACTGATTTGATCCAACCTTGAGTCATGATGTAATCACTAGTGCTGGAATCGACTATTACGGGTATAACAACTCACCAGATATGAAACGCTGTGGTGGTGTTCATAAAGAGAACCGCTCAGGCTCATCTTCATCATGCACCCATGAAAACACAAACCCATCGACCACCATCCTTCAACCTTTGTCGGGGCTTGCGCGTGTGCTCCACGGATTATTTGCGCGAATCCTGCCTAACACTAACACATGACCTTATTAGGTTATAACGCCCGAAAAGCCGACACTTGCCTACCTTGATAGGAAGCTTTTTTTCATTCGTTGTAAAGAAAATATCGCCGTACTGACATCGGCAACAAATCCTTGCCTGGAACTACGCTGTAACACACCAATGCCCATGGCATATTAATCAGAATTTGATAACAGCACACTACTAAAAAAGGCGTAAGTCATTGATTTTATCCACACCCCCGTAGTTCAGGTGGATTGAGCACCCGGCTTCGAGCCAAATGGCCGGGAGTTCGAATGTCTCCGGGCGCGCCATAAATTCACTCGCGCGCGGTATTTGAACAAAAGCACTTCACATTTGACAATTCGATTCTCGTATGTGAATCGACTTTCCAAAACAGGGGTAGCCGGGGTGAGCGCGCCGAAAAAACGAATTAATGAGATTGCCCTGTTCTATCCATTGGGTAGGTAGGTTATCCTTAAGCTTCCCAACCTACCAAATAATGAGGAGAAAGCGATGACCGATCAAAAAGTCGATAACGGCGTGAATGTCGAAGCCCTGCTTGGGGCGCGGGAGGCATTCACTGGCGCACCTGAGGCTGCCCAATTTACCTGGCGCGCCAAGTGTGACTGGGTGCATGGTACCTACAGCCAAACTACGGTTGAGGGATTTTTCGGTCTTGGAGAAGAACAACAGCATAAGACCACATTCAGTTTCGACGCAGATCATCCTGAAGTCTTTGCCTCGGAAGACAGAGGCGCGACACCTGTTGAGATCGTGCTTGCCGGGCTTGCCAGTTGCCTTACTGCCGGTGTCGCAGCTGTTGCACAACACCGAGAAATTCAACT
>DTZW01000148.1:2883-4517 GCA_012961165.1 Gammaproteobacteria bacterium
CGGTATCGGCGGTACTCGAAGGCGGAATGGATGTCCAGGGTATCCTGGGCATGGACAGCGATATTCGAAATGGTTTTGACGGCATCACGGTGACCTACAACATTGATGCCGATGCATCCAAGGAAGACATCGAAGCCATTGTGGCGCAGTCGCAAAAGCGCTCCGCGGTCTACGACATCATCACCAATCCCACCAATGTCACAGTACAGGTCAACTAAACTTATTAGTTAAAAAGCTGTGACACAACAAGGCCCGGTGCAGATCGACACCGTAATCATCGGTGCCGGTCATGCCGGGCTGGCTATGAGCCGCTGCCTCAGTGATCGAGGCATCGATCACGTAGTGCTGGAGCGAGCGGATGTCGCTAATTCCTGGCGCACCGAGCGTTGGGATTCGTTGCGACTGCTTACTCCTAACTGGCAAAGCAAGTTACCTGGATTTTCCTATCAGGGGGACGATCCCGATGGCTTTATGGCTGTCCCGGAAATTATCAGATTTGTAGAGCGCTATGCCAATGCAATCTCAGCGCCAATCGAAAACCAAACCACAGTCACATCTGTGCGTGGTGCGGGCGATGGCTATCAAGTCGATACTGATCGGGGTTCGTGGAGAAGCCGTACCGTCGTTATTGCAACCGGGGCATGCAACATAGCCAGCGTTCCAGCAATCTCAGCGTCAGCACCTTCCACCATTGATATGGTTACGTCAATGGATTACCGCAATCCGGAGCAGTTGAAAGAGGGCGGCGTACTGGTTGTCGGCGCTTCAGCCACGGGCCTTCAACTTGCCGACGAAATCCATCGCTCCGGCAGGCCAGTCACACTGTCAATTGGGGAACATGTGCGGATGCCTCGGGTTTACCGCGGCCGGGACATTTTTGGGTGGATGGATGCAGCTGGAGTACTTGACGAACGCTACGATGAAGTTGATGACATTAACCGCGCGCGCAATGTGCCGTCTCCACAACTGGTTGGCTCGCCAAAGCGATCGACACTGGATCTGAATGCGCTTACTCGAGCCGGTGTCAATATCATTGGCCGACTTGCGGGTATAAACGATGGCAAGGCACAGTTCTCCGGGTCACTGCGTAACAATTGCGCGCTGGCTGATCTCAAGATGAACAGATTGCTCAATACTATCGACGAGTGGGTGTCCGAAAACGGTCTCGATAATGAAGTGGAGCCCCCGCATCGTTTTGCGCCGACCATCGTGGAGGACTCACCCCCACTGGGGCTTGATATCCGTAACGGCCAAACTGAAACCATAGTTTGGGCGACTGGTTTTCACCCCGACTACTCATGGCTGGATGTGCCGGTACTGGATCGGAAGGGGAAAATCCGCCACGATGGCGGAGTGGTGGACTCACCTGGCATGTACCTGATGGGCATGACTTTTCTCCGCCGACGTAAGTCGAGTTTTATTCACGGCGCAGGGGATGACGCCAATGATCTCAGCGATCACCTAGCGGCATACCTGGCAAACGGTACCTCCCTGCCCTAGTCCTGAGTTCCGTTAATCTATGACCATTGCCGGCTTTCTGATCGGGTGATCGTTGACCTTGTTGGGCGTAGGTGCGGCCTTTTGACCAGCGCACTTCCGGGCTGGGCGCCTTGGAAAGCTTCTTGTTTAGAGTG
>DTZW01000148.1:4643-5017 GCA_012961165.1 Gammaproteobacteria bacterium
AACCGACACCGATGACAACCAAATAACGCGGGCTTAGGCTTCAACAAAAGGATGCCCACGGACTATTAATTGGCCGGTCAATATAGCCATCGCCTGCCCTATACGCCGTGATCTGGGGAATCTTTTCAAATGACTCAAGGAAACTGTGGAGAGTCGGGCGATTAGTGACTGTAATGGACCCGGCCACCATTAGTCGTACCTGCCAGATAAGCTCATAGAGAATAAAGTCGACTAAGGAAATACGGCTTCCAACAAAGCAGTTCTGAAGCTTACGATTTGATAAGTGATATTCAAAGCCATTGAGATATCTTGGCACTGAAGTCAATTTGAATTCCTCAAAAGCCCTCTCGTAATCAGGGTCAAGGGTGTATGCA
>DTZW01000149.1 GCA_012961165.1 Gammaproteobacteria bacterium
TCCTTAAGAGATGCAATAGATAACTACCTGCAGGATGAGCGCCGGTATGTTGACGAAGAAATTGATTACATTACGGAGCAGGGGCCATTTAAAAAATCGATCGGAGAGGGCGAATGAGTAACCTGAATGAGCCGGTAAGAGCCAATTTCTTGCGGTCCCGCGTCAACTCGACCGAAGCTGAGAGGATCTCATCCCTCGCTCTCAAACAAAACCAACTGAAGCATCTGCAAGCCGCTCAGGTGTGTTACTCGCTACTTGCGAGTACTTGTATCCGGAGGCTGCCTTGTACTCATCGATAAAGACTCAATAAGTATGTGTCACCGTGTTTGAGCGGTTGTTTCCTCTTGTCCTTTTCAAGTGATGCCTACCCAAGCAGCCACCTTCTGACCCTTTCGTCACGAAGTCGCCAAAGTGTATTGTCGATAAAAAAGTGATGGATGTTGATAAACAACACAGCACCCACAAGCCAATATGCCATTTCGAATCTTGATTCGGTTTCCCGCCAGGAATCGATGATCTCTGGCCCAAGATGGAATGCAAGAAACGCGGCGGCAATGAGAAAACAGAAGTAATAAGTAAAACTCTTTGTTGAGGTAGATGGATCAATGTGTTGAGCGTCGATCACCTTTTTGTAGAATGGTAAATACTGCAATCCATGAAACAGGGGTACGGCAAACAGAAAGAATGTCTCTGAGCGAGCGAATGGCATCCACCAGACAAACATGGCTAACCACGCAACCACTGCAGCAGCTGGGGGCAATTCACCATTTTTCTGATATCGCTGATAGAAAATCCGATACGCCACGAGCACGAACAGCACGACCGTGAAAACTTCAAAAAACTGATAGAGAGTCTCCGGGAAAACATGGCTGATGGACGTGGCTGAATAAAACTGAGACTTGTTCATTACCGAATTGATAGAAAAGAAATTGAAGCCCCAGACGCTTAGGAGGGACGCTTTGATTAAATTTCGCTCTTCGCTGGAAAGCGAATAGCCGTCAAATCGGCTATAAACCATGAAACAACCGAAGACTTGCTTGGTGTAGTGCCAACCTACCGTGAGATACATCAAGGTCGCAAGCTGATGTATCAGTTCTCCGCCGAAACTGGGGTATGCGCCTATTACTAAAAAGATGCCGAGAGGCGCGAGCCACTGATTCAGAGCATACCCAAAACTGGTCCAGGCAGTAATGTTTAACCCGAACATTATATCTCCCATGATTAGTGCGACAGCGAGAAGACTTGGCACAGTAATCAGCTGAAACCAATGGTATCGAATGAATCCCCAACCTCGGGAATATGCTAAATGGTAAGATGCCAGGAAATGTGGCCCATTGATGATTAGGGTGAAGAATGCGAACAGCGCTGGTAAGTTGTTAATAAAGCCATTGGCGCTGGCTGAATGTGGATTCAGTATTTCTAGGAAATGACAGAATAGCCAGAATAAGATGGATGCACCGCCAAGCAACCAGAAATCAACAGTTCGACTTATTAGTGCTTGAGATCCGGGTTGTGCGGCCTCCTGGTCAAGCGCAGGCGACTCTTCACCCAGCTTTCCTTCAACGCCGTTATCAACAAGACTCATTTGCTATCTCCCCCGGATATCAGCCAATCGCCGGGAAACCCCTTGTGGTGTTCCGTTAAAACTTGCACTGCCGCGACACATTAATGCGGATAATACGAATAAACAAGTTTTGGTCCGAGGATCAGGATCGGCGGCGATGTTACGAAACAAAAAGGGGCACACGCTTATTGGGGATGAAGTGTCACACACTTTTTTAGGCTTACGCCTGTAATCCTTCATCGACCCTCTTTTACGACTATATCTAACACAGCTTAGTAAATAGCCGCTTTGGGGCTTTTTGTATGAACATTCAGAGGGGTAGGACCTGTGCCTAGCAGCTATCACTCCTTTCCGATTTTCGTTAGTCTTTAACCCGACCTAAAGGAAACTCGGATATGCCGGTTCAGATACAAGGAATCGAGATTTTCTCGAAAGTAGACAAAGGTAAGCTGGCCCAGATAGAGGCGTTGTTTAACGCCCACTCGTTTGAGGCGGGTGATGAAATAACCCGGTTTGGTGAACCGGTAGATGGCCTCTACCTGCTGGGTAAGGGCGAAGTTGAGGTTTCTATTCCGGGTTTTGATGGAATAATTGCGACGCTCGAAGAAGGAAGTTCCTTCGGCGAGTTGTCGCTGTTTAACCCAGGGGATGTCGCCTCGGCAACGGTGACTGTAAGTTCTGATGGGGCAGAGGTGTTGTTCTGCTCTCGAGATGCCTTGAACCTTGCCCTGGGGGAGGATGAACAGTTAGCGCTTAGCTTCTATTGAGCCAGCACACTGCTGGTAACTGAGCGACTGAAGAACACCAACCAGAAAATCAGCGGCGAAATTTCCAAATCGGTTAAAATGGCGACCCGGCTGATCGAAGAAGTATCGACAGCGGGTAACCTTGGGCAAACGCAGGATCAACTCCAGAGTGTTGGATCGACGATTGTCTCCAGTATGACTGATATCGTGAAGAGTCTGCTGGTTATGAAGGAATCCAATCCTGTGGTAGACCCGACAGAAATTTCACGACTGGCTGATAAGGTGAAAGACTTTTACTACACCGACTATAGTACAGCGTAGGGGTCTTCCCGAAAGCTATCGTTGAGTGGCGTGAGTGCGATACCTGGGGGAAGCGGTGAGTCTGCCATTGCGTGCATCATGGTGCTAAGAGAGATCAGGGTAAAGTGTAAGGGTTACCTTCGCAATATGGTGGTTGAGGCGCTTTACTCTGCCCCCCCAAGTGCAACATGATGCGCGACAAGCTTTTAATGTGGAACAACAATATGTCCAATCGAATGAACGGCCAATGGCGTCTAAAGTCCCGTCCTGAGGGGATGGTAAAAGAAACAGATTTTGAGTATGTGGAAGAGCCAGTAGAAGAACTGGGGGACAACGAATTCCTGATTCGTAATCTTTATTTAGCGTTTGAACCGGCGATGCGAGGTTGGTTAAACGATGTGAAGAGTTATGTCCCTCCAGTGCAAATAGGCGAGGTCATGCGTGCAGGTACTGTGGGTCAGGTTATTGAGTCAAATAATGAAAATTTCGCGCCCGGTGATTTTGTGCAGGGCCAGTTAGGTTGGCAGGAATATGCCGTTAATAATGGTGAGATGGGCTTGATGGGCGGTGTGTCAAAAATCCAACCAGGAATTCCCCCTTACCTGGTATTGAGCGCTCTTGGAGGCACCGGGCTCACGGCTTACTTCGGATTGCTTGACGTAGGCAAGCCAAACGAAGGTGATGTCGTGGTGGTCTCTGGCGCAGCTGGAGCGACTGGATCGATTGCTGGTCAGATAGCGCGAATCAAGGGTGCTTCCAAAGTGGTTGGCATTGCAGGCGGAGCTGAAAAATGTGCCTGGCTCACAGATGAACTTGGCTTTGACTCAGCTATCGATTACAAATCAGAAGATGTTCAGGTGCGGCTAAACGAAGAATGCCCGAAGGGTATTAACGTCTTTTTTGACAATGTCGGAGGAGATATTCTTGATGCTGCTTTGCTGAACATGGCACAAAATGGTCGCATCGTGCTTTGTGGGGGAATATCACAATACAACGAGTCAGGACTTCCCACTGGCCCAAGAAACTATATGCAACTGGTCATACGTCGATGCACCATGCAGGGCTTTATTGTCATTGACTACTTGCACAAGGCGGGTGAGGCTGTAAAAGAACTGTCAGCCTGGATTGCGAGCGGGGAACTGAAGCATGGGGAAGATATACAGGAAGGTATAGAGAATACCCCGAAAACTTTCCTTCGATTGTTTGAAGGCAAAAATGTGGGCAAGCAGTTATTGAAAATTGCTGAACCGCCTTTGTAGTTACTCGTTGTCCGATTGGCATTTAATACACATTGATGCCTCCGGGTAGGCTTCGAGTCGTTTGAACGCTATGGGTTCTTCGCAGGACGCGCAGAATCCGTAGCCGTCAAGTTCGAGCCTTTGTTTTGCCTTCAGTACCGCTTTCAGGCGATTGCTGGTGACAGTGCGGTTGGCGATCAGGATGCTCTGGTTGTGAAGCTCATCCATCCTTGAAAGCCGACCCTGGTTATCCTTCAGTTTCACGGGTTTGGCGCCAGCTTCCGTTATCGAGAGCAGGTCCTTCAGCTCCTCTTCCAGCCGTTCCAGCGCTGCTTTCAGAATTGAACGTTGATTGTTTGTGAGTTCTGGCATCCTTAATCCCTGTAGGATTTGTCAATTCGGTCTAGTTTTCGAAGTAATGCTGGCCAGATGAATTCACCGCGTGTAGTGAGTGCTTCAGTCGAGGTGGTGCCTGCCATTCCACATCATTCATTGCATCTTCTTTTCTGCTGCACCAGGTACTTGTCCAGTTCATTGGCGAAGGCTTGGCGATTAGATTGATTAAGAGGTGGTGGCCCGCCAGTGTGTTCCCCGGAGGACCGCATGGTATCCATGAAGTCCCGCAGGTTCAGGGTTTGTTTAATAGTGTCGTCGGAGTATCTTTCTCCGCGGGGGTTAAGCGCGACGGCGCCTTTTTCCATCACCTCAGCCGCTAACGGAATATCTGCTGTGATAACCAGATCGCCTTCCTCGGTTCGTCTTACAATCTCGTTGTCAGCGACGTCAAATCCTTTTGGCACCTGCAGGAAGGTAATGCTTTTGGACGCGGGCACCTTGATAAAGCTGTTTGCGACCAGTGTCGCTTGAGTTTCTGTTCGGATAGCAGCTCGAAAAATTATTTCCTTCACCACAACAGGGCAGGCATCTGCATCGACCCAGATAGTCAATTTAAAAGTTTTCCTTGTGTGTTCTCAAGTCCAGTTCAAGTGTCCAGGCATTCCTGGGCTGGCGATAGAGATACATGTAAGCCTCTGCGATACCGGTTAATCCGATTAGTCCGTCCTCACCTGCCATCTCTGCGAACTTGGGGTAGGCAGTGACGACCTTCTCTCCCATAATTCCGCCATCGATCACGACATGACCG